>NZ_JBBKVV010000086.1:0-61746 GCF_037968635.1 Phenylobacterium sp. | reverse complement strand
GTCGGGTGGGCCTTGACCCCGTTCTCGTCCTTCAGGCGCTCGTCGCCGGTGCACAGCGGGAAGGTCCAGTCGGACCGCATCTGCAGGTCGTCATTGGCCATCTTCATGGCGTCGTAGTTGAAGGTATAGCGGCGCGAACCCCGGCCCTTGGCGGCCCAGATCAGGGTCTCGTGGGCGTTGGTGAAGCGGGTGCCCTTGAAGTTCGGCATCGGGTTGGACTTGCGCCAGACGATGTCGTTGAGGATCCAGAATCCCAGGGTCTGCAGGATGGCGCCGACCCGGAAGATGTTGTGATAGCTGCCGATCACCCACATCGCGCCGTCGTCCTTCAGGACGCGCTGGCACTCGCTCATCCACTCGGTGGTGAAGCGGTCATAGGTCTCGAAGCTGTCGAAGCGGTCCCACTCGTCGTCGACGGCGTCGACCTTGGAGTTATCGGGACGCAGCAGGTCGCCGCCGAGCTGAAGATTGTACGGCGGGTCGGCGAACACCAGATCGACCGACTTCGACGGCAGCTTCTTCAAGCTCTCGATGCAGTCGCCCAGGATGACCGTGTTGGTTGGGAGTTCGCCCATGTCCGCCTCGCTTCTAAGGAGTCGGAATCCTGAATCATCGTAGTGAAGGGTCCGTGAGGAAACGTGGTGAACGGAGCGTTAATCGCTCAATTCAACCACTTAACCCATGCGCCATGGGGATGCGCCGTCGCCAGGAGGCGATCCTCGCCGCCGGGCCAGAGGGTGAGGCGGAGCTCCATATTGCTCATGTGCTCCGGCGGCGGCTCCATGCGCAGCCAGGCGAACGGGGCGTCGGGGGTGGCGGCGGCGCCGTGATCGGCGATGACCTTGGCGAGCGCCGTCTGGCTTTCCGACGGCATGTATTGCCAGAAGACAGAGTGGTAGAGGACGGTCACGGCGCCAGGCTGGGGTGCTGCGACGCGGGTGCTCCAGGCGACAGCGTCGGCCGCCTCTACCGAAACGCCTACGGACAGCGCCAGGTCGATGGCCGCGCGGATCCGGTCCAACCGCTCGAACTGGTCGGGCCAGATGTACGCCAGCAAGCGGCGGCGCTGGACGGGATCGCTGAGATCGCCGGGCCGGCGGTCGCAAGCCGCGCGCTCGATCACCTTGACGAGAGTGTCAACCGGCGGGACCGGGCCGGTCCACTCGGTGTCCATCGCCACCCGGGCGGCCGGATCGCCCCAGGCGCTGTCGCCGAATTGGTAGCGGTACTTGTCCCAATGCAGGTTCAACCCTGCGCTGGCCGCCACCTCGAAGGCGCGGATCGGCAGGCCGGTCTCGCTGGCGATGGTCAGGAAACCTGGAACCAAGCAGGCCGAACGACGAACCTCGTTGGTCTGGGGCTCATGGCTCATGAAGGCGGCGATGCGGTCGTGGTGACGGATGAGCGCCGCCCGCGCCGCGATCCAGGCCGTGGACGCATCGGCCTCCCGGCCTGGCTTCGGGTAGGTGGCCACCAGCGCTGGGTCATCGCCGCTCAGCACCAGATCATGCAGGCCGCCCAGCAGGCGCAGGGGCATGGCGTCGTCGAACAGCTTGCGAAGACTGGCGTCGGCCCACGGTGTCACCAGGGCCGCGACAGGGCCGCCTGCCTCCAGGTCCTCGGCGGCAAGATCCAGCAGATCACCATGGAAGGGCGAGCCCAGGGCGCGGCAGGCCTCGGCCTGGACCCGTAGGGATCGGGGAAGTTCGGGATTGTCCATGGCCGCGATGTCCCGCCAGGGCGGGCGGAGGGTCAATCTTGATTCAGCAGATCAAGCTCGCCGTTCACCAGCTCGCCCATCAGGGCCAGCTTCACCGGCGCCCAGCCCATCCGGTGAATCTCGCAGGGCCCCAGGGTTCGCAGGGCCTCCACATGGATGGGGGCGTGATAGCCCTTGTGGGCGGCGAAGCCGTAGCCCGGATAGAGACCGTCCATCTCCAGCATCAACCGGTCGCGGGCCACCTTGGCCAGGATCGAGGCGGCGGCGATGGAGCTGCTGATCCCGTCGCCCTTGATCACCGTCTTGATAGGGCAGGGCAGCTTGAAGCCGTAGTTGCCGTCCACCAGCGCGAAGGCCGGCTCCACCGCCAGCTCGCCGATGGCGCGGCACATGGCCAGGCCGGCGGCATGCAGGATGTTGAGCTCGGCGATTTCCTCGACCGACGCAAAGCCGACGCCCCAGGCGATGGCCATATCCTTGATCTCGATCTCCAGGGCCTCGCGCTGTTTGGCCGAGAGCTTCTTGGAGTCGTTCAGGCCCTTGGGCAGGCGGTCGGGGTCGAGGATCACGGCGCCGGCCGAGACCGGCCCGGCCCACGGCCCGCGCCCGGCCTCATCCACGCCGCAGACCGGCCCTGGACAGGCGCTCTCCAGCAGCATGTCGGGCATCAGGCGCTCATCCGGTCGACGGGGCCGTGGCGGTGACAGCAGGTGAGGTGGTCGTTCACGAAGCCGGTGGCCTGCATGAAGGCGTAGACGATCACCGGGCCGACGAACTTGAAGCCCTTCTGCTTGAGCCCCTTGGACATCTGCTCGGCCACCTCGGTCTTGGCCGGCACGTCGCTGATGGCGTCCCACCTGTTGTGGATCACCCGACCGTTGGTGAAACTCCACAGGAACTGGGAGAAGTCCTCTCCCTTGTCTCTCATGTCGAGATAGATGCGCGCGCCATTGATGGCGGCGTCGATCTTGGCGTTGGAGCGCACGATGCCGGCGTCGGCCATCAACCGGGCGCGGTCCTCATCGCCATAGCGGGCGACAATCTCCGGATCGAAGTCCGCGAAAGCGGCGCGGAAGGCGTCGCGCTTCCTCAGGATGGTGATCCAGGAGAGCCCGGCCTGGAAGCCGTCCAGCACCAGCTTCTCCCACAGGGCGCGGGAATCGTATTCCGGCACCCCCCATTCCGTGTCGTGATAGGCCTCGTACAGGGGATCGCCCTGCATGCCGCGCCAGCCGCAACGAATCGGTTCGGAAGTCATGATCGATCTTTTCGCAGGCGCCGCGGCGGCCAATCAAGCGGGACCGAAGCAGATGGCGTTCGAAGGCTTCCAACTGTCGCGGGTGGATCTCGGTGAGCTCACTGCGCGCGTGCGCCACGGCGGCTCGGGCCCGCCGCTTCTCTTGCTGCACGGCTACCCCGAGACCCACATGATGTGGAGCCGCGTGGCCGATGACCTCGCCCGCGATTTCACGGTCATCGCGCCCGACCTGCGCGGCTATGGTGAGAGCACGGCCCCGGCCACGACGCCCGACCACGAGACCTATTCCAAGCGCGCGATGGCGCGAGACGCCGTGGCCCTGATGCGCCACTTCGGCTTCGACCGCTTCAACCTGGCCGGCCACGACCGCGGCGGTCGGGTCGCATACCGCCTGGCCCTGGATCACCCCGACGCCCTGCTGAAGCTCTCCATCCTCGACATCATCCCGACGGCCGATGTCTGGAAGCGGGCCAACAAGGCCTTCGCCCTGGCCTACTGGCACTGGTCCTTCCTGGCCCAGGCCCATCCGTTCCCGGAGACGGTGATCGGCACCGATCCGGAATACTTCCTGTTCCGCGGCTCGGGCGGGATGTTCGATCCCGAAGCCTATTCTGACTATGTCCGCTGCCTGCAGAACCCGGCCGTGGTCCACGCCATCTGCGAGGACTACCGCGCCGGCGCCGGCTACGACGTGGCGGTCGACGAATCCGACCGGGGCAAGGCGAAGATCAAGGTTCCGGTCCAGGTGTTGTGGGGGTCGAAGGGGGCTCTGGCCGCCTGGTACGACGTGCTCGCCATCTGGCGTGACTGGGCCGACGACGTGTCGGGCCAGGCCATCGAAAGTGGCCACTTCATTCCGGAAGAAAACCCGGTGGAGACGCTGAAGGCGTTGCGGGCGTTCTTTCTTTAGAGCGGCAACCAGGCCGGCCGTTCCACCCGCACCGCCTTGCCATCTGCCGTCAGGTCGCCGTCGATCCGGTCGAGCCGCACCAGGGCCATCGCTCGGCCGTCCTGGCCCGACAGCACCTCACCGGCCCGGCGGTCGCCCAGCAGAACCTCGGCGTCGAAGGCCGGCGCCGCGCCGTCGAAGGTCAGGGGCAGCATGCGGTTCTTGATCTGTCCCCGGCGCTTCATGCGCGAGGTGGTCTCCTGACCCACGAAGCAGCCTTTGTGGAAGTCGATGCCGTTCAGCAGGTCGAAATTGGCCTCGATGGGGTAGGTCTTCTCGCTGCCCCAGTCGGCGGGCCCCGGCACGCCGAGCGTCAGGCGATGGGTGTCGTAGGCGGCTTCGTCGACCTGCAGGGCGTCGGCAGGCGTGGCCGCGCCATAGCCGCGCCAGCCCAGGGCCGCCAGACGGGGGTCGGCGATCCAGCCGTCCGGCGCGCCTTCGCCACCGAACAGCGCCGCCACGGGGGTCTCGTCCGCCGCGATCGTCACCTTGGCCCGCAGCCGGTACATGGTCAGGCGCAGGGTCAGGGCCGCGCGGTGCTCGCCCTCCACGTCCAGCCAGGCGCCGTCCTCGCGTCCCACCACGAACAGGTCGAACAAAAGCCGTCCTTGCGGTGTCAGAAGAGCTGCGAAGCGCGCTTCGCCGACCTGGAGCGTTTCCACATCCTGGGTGATCAGTCCCTGCAGGAAGTCGCGCCAGTCCTCGCCACTGAGGGCGATCAGGGCGCGGCTGTTGAGAATGGTGTAGGAGCGATCGGTCGTCATGGTTCGAAGTTAGGGATGGCATAGGTGGAGCGCCAGCGCCGGGACGCCTATAGAGGGGCGATGACCCCCGGGTCCTTCCCGATTCTGTTCATCACCGCCACGCGGATTGGCGACGCCGTGCTCTCTTCCGGGCTCATCAGCAAACTGCTGGCCGAAATTCCCAGCGCCCGCTTCACCATCGTCGCCGGGCCGGTGGCCGCACCCCTGTTCCTGGACGTTCCGAACCTCGAGGAGATCATCGTCTTCGAGAAGGCCAAGGACGGCCGTCACTGGTTTCGGCTGTGGCGTCAGGTGCGGAAGCGCCACTGGGGCCTCGTGGTGGATCTGCGCGGCTCGGCCATTTCCGGCTTCCTCAAGCGCGACCGCCGCGCGGTGTTCAAGCGACCGCCGACCCCGATGCACAAGGTGGTGGAGGCCGCCCGCGTCCTGCAGATCGAGGACGATCCGCCGTCGCCGCATCTCTACACCTCGCCCGAGACCGAGGATCTGGCCGCGGAGCTGACCGCCGGCGAAGGCCCGATCCTGGCGCTCGCGCCCTCAGCCAACTGGGTGGGCAAGACCTGGCCGGTGGAGCGTTTCGCCCAGACCGCCATCCAGCTGCTGGGGGACGACGGTCCGCTGGCCGGCGCGCGGCTGATGGTGCTGGGAGGGCCCGAGGACGCTCAGGCGACCCAGTCCCTGCGCAACGTGGTCCCCAAGAGCCGCTTCATCGACCTGGTCGGCAAGGTGGACCTGCTGACCGCCCACGCCTGCCTGACGCATGCCCGGCTGTTCATCGGCAACGATTCGGGCCTGATGCACATCGCCGCCGCGGCCGGTGTTCCGACGATTGGCCTGTTCGGGCCGTCGGACGAGACCCTCTACGGACCCTGGGGCGCGGACACCCGGGTGGTGCGCGGACCTCGAGATTTCGCGACCATCGCGGCGGTTGACCCTGGCTTCCAGCAGGCGCTCTGTCACATGATGGATCTCCCCGTCGACACCGTGGTCTCCACGGCGCGCGACCTGCTGGCCAAGACAACCGGGACAAGATGAGCGAGACCTACGACCTGATCATCCGGGGCGGCGAAGTGGTGAACCACGCCGGCCGAGGCCTCTCCGACGTCGGCGTGCGCGCCGGCAAGATCGTCGCCATCGGCGACCTCTCCCAGGCGTCGGCCGGCGAGGTGTTCGACGCCAAGGGCCTGGCGGTGCTGCCGGGCGTCATCGACACCCAGGTTCACTTCCGCGAGCCCGGCCTGGAGTGGAAGGAAGACCTGGAGAGCGGGTCCCGCGCCGCCGTCCTGGGCGGGGTCGTCGCCGTGTTCGAGATGCCGAACACCGAGCCCACCACGACCGATCCCGACGCCCTGGCCGACAAGCTGGTGCGCGCCAAGGGGCGCATGCACTGCGACCACGCCTTCTATGTCGGCGGCACCCACGAGAATGCGGTGTTCCTCGGCGAACTGGAGCGCCTGCCCGGCTGCTGCGGCATCAAGGTGTTCATGGGCGCGTCCACCGGTAGTCTGCTGGTGCAGGACGACGAGGGCATCGAGCAGGTTCTGCGTCACGTGAACCGCCGCGCGGCCTTCCACTCCGAAGACGAATACCGCCTGGCCGAGCGCCGGCCGCTGGCCCGCACCGGCGACTGGACCAGCCACGAGGAGGTCCGCGACGCCGCCTCCGCCCTGGAATCCACCCACCGCCTGGTGCGCATCGCCAAGGCGCTGGGCAAGCGCATCCACGTTCTGCACGTCACCACCGCCGAGGAGATGATCTTCCTGGCCGCCAACAAGGACGTGGCCAGCGTCGAGGTCACGCCCCAGCATCTGACCCTGACCGCGCCCGAGGCCTATGAGCGGCTGAAGGGCTACGCCCAGATGAACCCGCCGATCCGCAACAAGTATCACCAGGACGGCTTGTGGAACGGTCTGGCGGCCGGGGTCGCCGACGTGTTGGGCTCCGACCACGCACCGCACACCAAGGAAGAGAAGGCCCGACCCTATCCGGCCTCGCCCTCGGGCATGCCGGGGGTTCAGACCCTGGTGCCGGTGATGCTCACCCACGTGGCCAATGGGCGCCTGTCCCTGGAGCGTTTCGTCGACCTCACCAGCCATGGCGCCAACCGGCTGTTCGGCATGGCCGACAAGGGCCGCCTGGCCGTCGGCAACGACGCCGACTTCACCATCGTCGACCTGAAGGCCAAGCGGATCATCAAGCACGAGGACATGGCCAGCCGTGTCGGCTGGACCCCCTTCGACGGGTTCGAGGCCACTGGCTGGCCGATGGCCACCATCATCCGCGGCCGGGTGGTGATGCGCGACGACGAGGTGATCGCCTCCCACCTGGGCGAGCCGGTCCGCTTCTCCGAGACCCTGGGCGGCTGACGTCCTCCCCGCGCGAGTGCGATTGCGTGGTCATCCCTAGCGTGCAAGCCTGACCACGACGATTGTTGGGGGGTTTCCATGTCCATGTCCGATGACGCCGCGCCCGCGCGCGGCGAGAGCCTGGTGTTCGGCCAGAACCTGAAGCCGGGAAAGTTCGTCGGCCTGAGCTTCAAGAACGGCCTGCTGAACATCGTCACCCTGACCCTCTATCGCTTCTGGGCGAAGACCGAGGTGCGGCGGCGAATCTGGAACGGCGTCTCGCTGAACGGTGACGCCTTCGAATACACGGGGCGCGGCAGGGAACTGTTCCTCGGCTTCCTGTTGGCCCTGCTGCTGGTGGTCCTGCCGCTGCTGATCGTGGTGTTCACCGCCCAGTTCCTGGCGCCGAAACTGGCCTTCCTGATCATCCTGCCGGTCTATCTGTTGCTGTTCTACCTGATGGGGTTCGGGCGGTTCACGGCCTTCCGCTACCTGGCCAGCCGGACCAGCTGGCGCGGCGTCCGGTTCGCGCTGAAGGGGTCTCCCTGGCGCTACGCCTGGAGCTACATCGGCAACATGCTGTTGATCGCGATCACCTTGGGGTGGTTCGCGCCGGCCGCGGAGCGCCGGTTGGCGGCCCCGTTGTGGGATGGCCTGCGGTTCGGCGACCGGGAGTTCAAATTCGATATCGACCGGGCGCGGAGGGTGGGGCTGTACGCCCCCTTCACGCTGTTCTGGGTCAGCGGCGTCGTTCTCTACGGCGTTTTTGTCGCCCTTATGGTGGGCCGGATGGCGACCTTGATGCCGGAGACACCCTCCGAGCCGAGCCTGGCCCTCATCGGCTTCATCTATGGCGCGTTGTTCGTTTGGGTCCTGATCATGACCATCCTGTCGGCGCCCTACCAGGCGGCGGTCCTCCGCACCCTGGCGGCCGGGACATCTCTGGAAGAGGCGCGCTTCAGCTTCAAGGTCGGCTGGATTGAGCTGGCGGGACTGATGCTCACCAACCTGCTGCTGGTGATCTTCACCCTGGGCTTCCTGACCCCGGTGATGGAGGCGCGCACCGCCAGGTTCCTGATCCGCCGCCTGCGCAGCGAGGGCCTTGTCGATCTCGCCGCCGCCCGCCAGGCCGAACAGGGTCCGCGAACCGGCGAAGGCCTGGCCGACGCCTTCGGCATGGCCACGGTCTAGGCCGCCGTGCAGGCCAGGTTTCATGACGGACTGACCGCCCGGTCGCTGGCGGTCGAGGTGATGGTGGAGGTCCACCGTCTCAGCTTCGAGGCCGACGGCGACACACACGTCTGGTCGCTGGCCGACCTCCAGGTCGAGGACCTCGGCGACCGGCTGCGGCTGTCCCACCCGAAGGTGGGGGACGGACGTCTGACCTTGGAGGCGTCGGATTGGCGCGCCTCGGGTGGCGGAGCGGGCATTAAGGCCGAGCGGCGCCATCGCTCGCGGGAGACCCGGCTCGTTGTGGGCCTGGCTGTTGCGGGGCTCGCCATCGCCGCAGTGGTGTTTATCGGGGTGCCGGCGGCCTCGGGGCCTCTAGCGCGCGCGACGCCGCCGGAGATCGAGACGCGCATGGGCCGCAATTTCGAGGCCCAACTCTCCATCGCCTTCCGCCCCTGCGAGGCCGGCGCGGGACAGGCCGCCCTGGCCGCCTTCGGCGAGCGACTGGAGACCGCCGCCGACACCCCCTTCGACATCCGGGTTCGCGCCGTCCAGGCGCCCATGGTCAACGCCTTCGCCCTGCCGGGTGGGGCGGTGATGGTCACCGACGACCTGATCGCCTTGGCCAGGACCCCCGACGAACTCGCCGCCGTCATCTCCCACGAGGCCGCCCATGTGGAGCGCCGCCATGTGATGCAGGCGGTGTGGCGCTCTCTCGGTCTCGGCCTGGTGCTGGACGCTGTCGTCGGCGGCGGCAGCGGGGCGGGGCAGCAGGCTGTGCTGCTGGCCGGTTCGGTGGCCGACCTGCGCTTCAGCCGCTCGGCCGAGCGGGAGGCCGATGTCCGCGGCCAGCAGCTCCTGGAGGCCAACGGCCTGTCGTCCCAGGGCATGGCGCCCTTCTTCCAGCGCATCGCAAGCAAGGGGGAGGGCCCCGGCGCTGTGGCGGTGAAGGAGTTGATGTCCAGCCACCCCGACAGCCAGCGTCGAGCCCAGGAGAGCGCCGCGCGCGCCCATCCCGGAGCCCCCGCCTTCACCCCTGCGGAATGGGCGGCGATCAAGTCCGCCTGTCAGAAGCCGAAGCGCACGCTCCAGCAGATCCTGAAGAATCCTCTGGGCGGCTGATCATCGATTGCGGAAATTCCCCGGGGGAACTGTCGAATCGGCTCCAACCGGCGCGTCTCTTGTCCAGACCCACGCTGAAAGGAGACTTCGATGCAGTACACGCTTCTGGTTTACGAACCCGAGCACCTCGATCAGGGACCCGAGGGCCAGGCCAGTCTGATGGAGGTCGGGGCCAAGCACATGGCTCTGGCCCAGGCCATGCGGGACGCCGGCGTCATGCAGGCCGGCGCGGGTCTGCAGCCGGTGGCCACCGCCACCACGGTGCGGACCTCGGCCGCAGGCCAGACCCTACACGACGGTCCCTTCGCCGAGACCCGGGAGCACCTGGGGGGCTTCTATCTGATCGAGGCGGCCGACCTGGATGAGGCCATCAGGTGGGCCAGGCAGGTCCCGATCCGCCCGGGCGGATCGTGCGAGGTTCGCCCGATCATCAACCACTGAGCATGGACATCGGGCGGGCGATCTCGGCGGCGAGACCCAAGGTGGTGGCCGCCCTGGCCGCCCGCCTGCGCGACCTGGACCTGGCCGAAGAGGCCTTCGCCGAGGCCTGCGCAGCAGCAGTTCCGGCCTGGCGCGATCTGCCCCCCCGCGATCCAGCCGCCTGGCTGTGGCGGGCGGCCTGGCGACGCGCTCTGGACGCCAAAAGAAGGGCGGCTGTGCGCCAACGCCTGACACCTGATGATCCCGCGTCCCCGCCGACGCCGGAGGACGAGTTGATCGCCACCGATGATCCATTTCCCGACGAGCGGCTGCGGCTGATCTTCGTCTGCTGCCACCCGGCCATCGCCGCCGACACTCGGGCCGCCCTGACCCTGAAGCTGGTCTGTGGCCTGTCCACCGACCGTCTGGCCCGCGCCTTCCTGATGTCGGAGCCCGCCATGCTGCAGCGGATCACTCGGGCCAAGCGCAAGATCCGGGACGCCGGCGTACCCTTCGAGGTTCCCGGCAGGGAGGCTTGGCCCGAGCGGTTGGAGGCGGTGCTGGCCACCCTGGAGATCGCCTACACCCAGGCCTATGAGGACGCCGCCCTCGCCGCCGAGGCCGCGCCTTTCGCCCAGGAGGTGCTGCGGTTGTCGGGACTGCTGGTGGAACTCATACCTCGGGAGGGCGAGGTGCTGGGTCTGGCCGCCCTGGTCCGCTTCGCCGAGGCGCGACGACCCGCGCGGCTGGACGGAGCCGGCGCCATGGTCCCGCCGCCCGAGCAGGACATGGGGCTCTGGCGGGGTGACCTGATCGCGCAGGGCGCGCGGTTGCTGGACGCCGCGGCGGCTCTCGGTTCGACGGGACCTCGCCAGTTGATGGCTGCGATCCACGGCCTGCACCTTTCACGCCGAGATACCGGTGTCACGCCCTGGGCCGCCATCGTCGGCCTGTATGACGCCCTGACCCTGTTCCGACCGGACGCCGTCACGGCGGTGAACCGCGCGGTGGCGATCGGCGAGGCGAGCGGCGCGACGGCCGGGCTCTCGGAGCTGGAGGCGGTTCCCGGCGTGGCGCGGCTGACCAACTGGCTGCCCTTTCAGGCCGCGCGCGCTGGCCTTTGCGACCGGGCGGGTCTGAGCGATGACGCCGCCGGCGCCTATCGGGCGGCGCTGGCCCTCAAACCCCCGCCCGCCGAGAGGCTCTACCTGGAACGACGGCTCGCGGGCCTGGGCTGAAGGTTCGCGCTTTCCATCCTTGCCCGCGGGGCGATAAGCCTAGGGGCATGGACGCCGAGCTGAACATCGCCACCGCCCCCTTCCGCGACGCTCGCTTCGCCCCGCGCCGGGTCGAGATCGAGCACCGGGACAATGGCGAGATCATCGTCACCAACCCAACGGCCTATTCCACGGCCTTCACCACCACCACCGAGGCGCTGGAACACTGGGCCGCCAAGACCCCTTCGGCGATCTGGCTGGCGGAACGGTCGGGCGAGGGTTGGCGAACCATCTCCTATGCCGAGGCTCTGGGAGCGGTCAGCGCCATCGCAGGGGGGCTGCGAGAGCTGGGCGTGGTCAGCGACCGGCCCCTGCTGATCCTGGCCCGGAACGGCGTCGACCACGCTCTGGTCAAGTACGCGGCCATGAGCCAGGGCATGCCCGTGGCGCCGGTCTCCCCGCAGTACGGCCTGCCGGGCGCCAACCTCTCGCGGCTGGCCCACGCGGTGGAGGTGCTCCAGCCCGCAGCCGTCTACACCGAAGACGCCGACCTGTTCATCGCGGCCCTGGAGGCCCCGTTCCTGGCCGGCCTGCCGGTGATCGCGGGGCAGAACGCGCGTGTTGGCGACGTGCCGTTGGCACGGTTGCTGACGTCCCGGCCCGCCGCGCCGACCGCTCGGCCCGACGACCACGCCAAGTATCTGCTGACCTCCGGCTCCACCGGCCTGCCCAAGGCGGTGATCTGCACCCATCGCGGCATGGCCTGGAACTCCGCCCAGATCCGCGCCTGCTTCGAGGATGACGAGCCGCCGGTGATGGTCAATTCAGCGCCCTGGAGCCACAGCCTGGGGGCCAACTCCATCCTGCACATGTCAACCCACCGGGGCGGGGCGGTCTATATCGACGCCGGCCAGCCGGTGGCCGGGCGCTTCGCCGAGACGGTGCGCAACCTCAAGGACATCGCGCCCACCTATCAGAATATGGTGCCCGCCGGCTGGATGCTGTTCGCAGGCGAGTTGGAGCGCGACGCCGATCTGGCGCGAACCTTCTTCTCGCGGGTGCGCCTGCTGCAGTATGGCGGCGCGGCCCTCGGCCAGGAGATCAACGACCGGATCCAAGCTGTGGCGGTCCGCACGGTGGGGGAGCGCATCTCCTTCGCCAGCGGCTATGGCGCGACGGAGACCGGGCCGACAGCGGCGACGGTCCATTGGCACAATGGCCGCATGGGTCTGATCGGCCTGCCGGTCCCCGGCACGACGGTGAAGCTGGCGCCCTCCGGCGATAAGCTGGAGTTTCGGGTCAAGGGTCCGCAGATCACCGCCGGCTACCTAGGTCGCCCCGACCTCACGGCCCAGAGCCGCGACGCGGAGGGCTTCTACCTACTGGGCGACGCCGCCCGCTTCGTGGACCCTGCCGACCCGAGCCAGGGCATGGTCTTCGATGGCCGCCTCTCCGAAAACTTCAAGCTGGCCAGCGGCACCTTCGTGACGGTTGGCGACCTGCGGGTGGCCGCCGTCTCGGCGATAGGCGACGCGGTCACCGACGCGGTGGTCTGCGGCGAGAACCAGGAAGGGGTGGGCCTGATGTTCTATCCCAATCCCGACCTGGCGCCGGAGGCGGTGGCCGTGGCCGTTCGCCTGGGCCTCGAGGCCTTCAACGCCCGGGCCAAAGGTTCAGGAGGGCGCATAGGTCGCGCCCTGGTGCTGGACGGTCCCCCTGACGCCGGCGCGGGCGAGATCACCGACAAGGGCTATATCGCCCAGGCCCTGGCGCGGTCGCGCCGGGCGCAGACGGTGGCGAAGCTGTTCGCCGATCCCCCTTCTCCAGATGTGATGGTGTTCTGACATGAATGGCGCCGACGCCCTGATCGAAACGCTCGTGGACAACGGCGTCACCGCCTGCTTCGCCAATCCCGGCACCAGCGAGATGCAGTTTGTGGCCGCCCTGGATCGACAGCCGAAGATGCGGCCGGTGCTCTGCCTGTTCGAGGGCGTGGCCACCGGGGCCGCCGACGGCTACGGCCGCATGAGCGACACCCCGGCCTGCACCCTGCTGCACCTGGGGCCGGGCTACGGCAATGGCCTGGCCAACCTGCACAACGCCCGGCGCGCCTATACCCCGATCATCAACGTGATCGGCGACCACGCCACCTATCACCGCCAGTATGACGCGCCGCTGAACTCCGACATTCCCTCCATCGTCGCGGCCAACTCGGTCTGGGTGAAGTCGGCCGACACCCCCGACACCGTGGCCGCCACCGCCGCCGAAGCCATCACCGCCAGCTACGGCCCTCCGGGTGGCCCGGTCAGCCTGATTCTGCCCGCCGATTCCGCCTGGCTGGAGACCAAGGTCTCCAAGGCGATCGCCTCGCGCCCTGCGCCGGCCAAGCCCGACGCCGCCAATGTCGAGACGGTGGCCAAGGCCATCAAGGCCGCCGCCAAGCCTGTGGTGTTGATCGGGGGCCGCGCCGTGCGCGCGCAGGCCCTGGCCCAGGCCGCCCGTCTGCAGGCCGTCGGCGTCCGGGTGATGGCCGACACCTTCATCGCGCGCCAGCCGCGCGGCGCGGGAATCTTCGCGCCGGCCCGCATGCAGTATTTCGGGGAAGCGGCCCTGGCCGACCTCGAGGGCGTGGACCTGATGGTCTATGCGGGGACGACCATGCCGGTGGCGTTCTTCGCCTATCCGGACCGTCCCAGCGTCCTGGTGCCGGAAGGCTGCGCGACACTTACCCTGGCCGACCGCGAGACGGACTCCGTCGCGGCCCTGGCGGCGCTCGCCGACGCGCTTGGCGCGCCGGCCACCGGTCCCAGCCAGCCACTGAAACGACCAGAGAATGCGCCGACCGGGGGCATGACGCCGCAGAGCGCCGGGGTGTCCATCGCCCGCCACCTGCCCGAGGGCGCGATCATCTGCGACGACTCGGTGACCTCCGGCGGTGGTGTGGCGGGGCCTTGCATGACGGCCCGGCCGCACGACGTCCTGGCGCTCACCGGCGGCGCCATCGGCATCGGCATGCCGCTGGCCATCGGCGCGGCGGTGGCCTCGCCGGGGCGCAAGGTCGTGTCGCTGAACGGGGACGGCTCGGCCATGTATACGGTCCAAAGCCTGTGGACGATGGCGCGGGAGAACCTCGACGTCACCGTCGTGGTCTTCGCCAACCACTCCTATCGCATCCTCAATATCGAGATGGGCCGGACAGGCTCGGGCAATCCGGGTCCCTCGGCCTCCAAGCTGCTGGACCTGGGGGACCCTAAGATCGACTGGGTCTCCATGGCCAAGGGCATGGGGGTTCCGGCCGTCCGCTGCGAGACCGCCGAACAGTTCGAGACCGCCTTCGCCCGGGCCATGTCCGAGCCCGGTCCGAAGTTCATCGAAGCGGCGATCTAGCGTTTTCCCGCACTTCCCAATGAGGGCGAGGACTTCGGGCAGCGCAACGAAAAAGGCCCGCGGGGTGAACCCGCGGGCCTCGATCTTGTCTTCCTGATCAGGCGATCAGGTATTGCCGGGCAGCTTGCAGTCCTTCGAGAAGGCGCAGCCGATGACGCCGATCACGGTCATCGGGCTCGGGGTGTATTCCACGATGTAGCCCTTCAGGCCGTCAGCGCAGGCGACTTCGAGATAGCCGGTTCCCTTGGCGGTCTTGCCGATGAAGCGCGTGGCCGAGACGGCGCAATCGTTCTTACCCATCTTCTTCAGGTCCGCCGTCACCAGCGGGAACGCCAGGTCGGGTTTGGTGAAGGAGCAGCGGTAGCCGGCCACGGGCGCGCGGGCGCAGTCATGGATCTGCGGCTTCACGCCGGGGCCGCCGAAGATGCCGACAGCGCCGTCGGGACGGTTCGAGCAGGCCATTTCCACCACGTCCAGGCCGGCGGGCGAGGGGAAGGGGGCGTACTTGGAGACTTCGCAGTCGAAGGCGGCCGACTTGGCCAGCCGGGTGTAGAGGCCGGCCTGGGCGGTCTCGGCTTCCTTGGCGTCGGTCAGCTCGCAGCCGCCCATCACCATCGAGGCCTTCTCGCAGGGGTAGGTCTGGGCCAGCTGGCCCTTTTCCACCTTGTAGAGATAGCCCTTACCGTCGGTGCAGGAAGTCTCGTAGAACATCGCGCCCGCCTGGGACACGCCGGCATAGCGGCGGTCCTTGATGGCGCAGCCGTTCTTGGAGGCCGTCACCAGCGTGTCGACGATGGCCATGCGATGGGCCTTGTCGTGCAGGGTGCATTTGATGTTGCTGGTGCTGTCGTCATACAGCAGGCAGTTGTCGGCCTCGACCTTCTTGGCCTCGTCGGCCGGAGCGCTGGTCTTCAGCACGTAGCCGTCACCGGCGGCGCAGGAGACTTCCAGGAATGTGGTCGTGGCGCTCTGGCCGATGCCACGCACCTGATCAGGGGTGCAGGCGATGCCGGCCTTGGCGATGTAGCCGGCCAGGTCAGACTTGGGATCGGCGTTGCCCGGAAGCTTGCAGGGCAGGGTCGAGGGCTTGCCGTCCGGCTGCGGGCTGTTGGCTTCCACGCAGGTGAAGGCGGTCGGCGTGGCGCCGGTCACCGACGACAGGATGAAGCCGAGGCCCTTGTCGCAGTCGATCTCGTAGTAGTTGGTTTCCGTTTTCGCCTTCTTGTCGCTCATCTTCCCGACGAAGCGTGCGTCGGTGATCTGGCAGGCGATGCCCGCAGCGGTGGCGACGGCCGGAGCCTCGGCCATCCCTTGAGTGCGCGCGGCGGCGGTGACCTCCTCGACGGGCTTCTTGGCCGCCATAACGACGGCGGCAGGCGCCATCACCGCGACAAACAGGGCCGCAGCGAGCCCGATTCCGAATGACCTCATGGTCGTGATCTCTCCTGGGGTAGTTCCTCTGGGCGGACTTAAGCGCCCCTGCGTCCCTCAAATCAAGTTTGGCGTGAACGGCGTCTGAACTGAGCCGCGCATGACCGTATTGCGGTTTGATAGACACCGCCTGTGGCGCGACAATGGCCGAACACCGGTTGGAGTTTGGGCGATGCGGGACGGATTCGAAGAGACCATCACCGAGCACCCGCGTCCAAAGCTGGTCTATCCCTTCGAAAAGGGCCCTCGGACCGGCGAGGCTCTGGATGTGGCGCCAGGGGTGAAATGGCTGCGGATGCCGCTGGGCGGGTCACTGGCCTTCATCAATGTCTGGGCGATCCGCGAGGGCGCCGGATGGGCCATCGTCGATACCGGCATGGGTGGACCCGAGACCATGCAGGCCTGGCGCGAGGCCTTCGCTCAGTCCCTGGGCGGTCTGCCGGTGACCCGGGTGTTCGTCACCCACATGCACCCCGACCATATCGGCATGGCCGGCTGGTTGACGCGGAAGTTCGACTGCCGCCTATGGATCACCCGGTTGGAATTCCTGATGTGCCACAACCTGGCGGCCGACACCGGACGCGAGGCGCCGGAGGACGCGCTGCGGTTCTATCGCGGCGCCGGCTGGAACGAGGAACAGATCGAGAGTTATCGGGCGCGCTTCGGCGGCTTCGGCAAGGGGCTGCACGCCCTGCCGGCCAGTTTCCAGCGGCTGTCGGACGGTGACGAAATTCAGATCGGCGACCACCTATGGCGGATTGTGGTGGGCTCAGGCCATTCGCCGGAGCACGCCTGCCTCCATTGTCCGGACCTGAAGCTGCTGATCAGCGGCGACCAGGTGCTGCCGAAGATTTCCTCCAACGTCTCGGTCTTTCCCACCGAGCCGGGGGGCGATCCCCTGACCGACTGGCTGGTCTCCTTGGCCCGGATCAAGTCGAAGGTCCCAGACGACGTGCTGGTGCTGCCAGCTCACAACGATCCCTTCCACGGTCTGCATGCCCGAATCGACCATCTGATCGGCGGGCATGAGCGTGGCCTGACCCGGTTGAGGGCGCTGATCTCCGAGCCAAAGAGGTCGGTGGATGTGTTTTCCGTGCTGTTCCGGCGCAGGATCGACGAGTGGGTTCTGGGCATGGCGACGGGGGAGAGCCTGGCGCACCTCAACTGTCTGATCACCCGGGGGCAGGCGGTGCGCGAGACCGACGCCCAGGGTGTGGACTGGTATCGGGCGGCCTGAGCCCCCACGCAAAGAAATCACCGCCCGGCGCTATCGCATCCGGCGGGACGGCCTAATATACGACGTAAGAAATTGAGGGAGTGCGACGATGAGCGAACATGTCCTGAGCGAGAAGGCGGCCGGGGTCCTGACACTGACCCTGAACCGGCCGGAGAAGAAGAACGCTCTGACCCGGGAGATGTACCAGGCCCTGGGGGACGCCATCGACCAGGCCGAGTTCGACAAGGAGGTCCGCTGCGTCCTGATCCAGGCCAATGGCGACATGTTCACCGCCGGCAACGACCTCACCGACTTCGCGGCCGTCAATTCCGGCGACGCCAGCGCCAACGACGCCCGGCGCGGCGGCAACCCGCTGCTGGCCGCCCTGGCGCGGGCCAAGACGCCGCTGGTGGCCGCGGTCAACGGCCGAGCCGTGGGCGTGGGCGTCACCATGCTGCTGCACTGCGACCTGGTCTTCATCTCCGAGGACGCCTTGCTGACCACCCCCTTCGTCAACCTGGCCCTCGTGCCGGAGGCTGCCTCCAGTCTGACCCTGCCCAGCAGGATTGGCCATGCGCGGGCCTTCTCGATGTTCGTGCTGGGCGAGGCCGTGGACGCCAAGAAAGCCGTCGACTGGGGCATCGCCAATGCGGCGGTCCCCACCGACCAGCTTCGCGCCCGGGCCAAGGCCGCCGCAGACGCCGTTGCCGCTCGCCCGCCGGCCGCCGTGGTGATCACCAAGTCGCTGATGCGCGACGGCGAGGCCATCGCCAACCGCATGGACGAGGAGGGTCGCCACTTCGCCGCCCAGCTCAAGTCGCCGGAAGCCAAGGAGGCCTTCGCCGCCTTCGCCGAAAAGCGAGCCCCCGACTTCGCGAAGGTGAGTTGAGATGGCCCGCATCACCTCGGGGCTCTCGCCCTTCACCGACGCCGCCGAGATCGCTGAAGACCACGACCTGACCGGCCGGACGGTGGTGATCACCGGCGCGGCCACCGGCATCGGCATCGAGACCGCCAAGGCCCTGGCCGCCGCCGGCGCCGAGGTGACCATCGCCGTCCGCAACCGGGAGGCCGGCGAGAAGGCCGCAGCGGGGATCAACGCTGATATCGGCGCCGAGCGAGCCAAGGTCGGCGCCCTGGACCTCTCCGACCTGGCCTCGGTGGCCGGCTTCGTCCGCACCTGGGGCGACGCGCCCCTCAACGTGCTGATCAACAATGCCGGGGTCATGGCCTGCCCCCAGAGCTACACCGCCAATGATCTGGAGATGCAGGTCGGCACCAACCATTTCGGCCACTTCCTGCTGGGGGTCGGCCTGGCGCGGGCCCTGATGAACGGGTCGGAGGAGGGGCGTTCCGCGCGACTGGTCTCGCTCAGCTCCAGCGGCCACCGGCGCGGCGGCATCAACTGGGACGACGTCCACTACCGCACCCGTGCCTATGACAAGTGGGAGTCCTACGGCCAGTCCAAGACCGCCAACGCGCTCTTCGCCGTGGGCTACCACAAGCGCTTCGCCGACCTTGGGATCACCGCCAACTCGGTCATGCCGGGCGGCATCATGACCCCGCTGCAGCGCCACATGGCCCGCGAGGAGATGATCGCGCTCGGCTGGATGAACGCCGAGGGCGTGGTCCGCGAGGGCTTCAAGACCCCGGCCCAGGGCGCGTCCACCAGCGTCTGGGCCGCCATCGGTCCGGAACTGGAGGGCGTCGGCGGTCTGTATCTCGAGAACCTGGCCGAGGCCGTCCCCTTCGACCCGGCCGATCCCTATCAGGGCGTCATGCCCCACGCCCTGGATCCCGAGAGCGCCGAGCGCCTCTGGGCCCTTTCCGAGGACACCACCGGAGTGAAGCTATGAGCCTGCAAGGCAAGACCCTCTTCGTCACCGGCGCCAGCCGCGGCATCGGCCTGGCCATCGCCCTGCGCGCCGCCCGCGACGGCGCCAATATCGCCATCGCCGCCAAGACCGCCGAGCCGCACAAGCACCTGCCGGGCACCATCTATTCCGCCGCCAAGGAGATCGAGGCGGCTGGCGGCAAGGCGCTGCCGCTGATCGTCGACGTGCGGGACGAGGCCAGCGTCTACGAGGCGGTGGAGAAGACCGTGGCTGCCTTTGGCGGGATCGACATCTGCGTCAATAACGCCTCAGCCATCCAGCTCACCGGCACCCTGCAGACCGACATGAAGCGCTACGACCTGATGAACCAGGTCAATGCGCGGGGCACCTACCTGACCTCCAAGGCCTGCATCCCGCACCTGAAGAACGCCGCCAACCCCCACGTCCTGGCCCTGTCGCCGCCGCTGGACATGAGCCCCCGCTGGTTCGAGGGCCACGTCGCCTACACCATGGCCAAGTTCGGCATGAGCATGTGCGTCCTGGGCATGGCGTCTGAGTTCAAGGCCGATGGCATCGCCTTCAACGCGCTCTGGCCCCGCACTGGGATCGCCACGGCGGCCATCCAGTTCGCCCTGGCTGGCGACGAGGGCATGAAGCAGTGCCGCACGGTCGACATCATGGCGGACGCCGCCCACGCGATCTTCCAGAAGCCGGCCCGCGAATTCACCGGCAACTTCCTGATCGACGACAGCTTCCTCTACGCGGAGGGCGAGCGCGACTTCGACAAGTACCGAGTCGATCCCACCACCCGGCTGATGCCCGACTTCTTCGTGCCGGCCGACTCCGTCCCGCCGCCCGGCGTGGTCATCGGCTAGGCTTGCGCTTCGGCTTGACCTTGGCCCGGGCGGCGGCCTCCAGGCCCTTGCCCGCCCAGGCCGCCAGCAGGTCGGGGTCCTCCAGGGCGTCCAGGGGCGCCGACCAGTAGCTCATCGCCTTGTCGCCGCCGAAGGGCTTGAAGGGTTCGCACCCGGCCGCCTCGAACGCGGCGCGGTTGGCGTCGTCCACCTTGAGGTAGAGAGTGTCTTCGGCGATCAGGGCGAAGAACAGCGCGTGGCGCGACAGGCCGACCCCGCCGAACATGCGGCGGTGGGTGATCCCGCCGAGCGGCTGGAGCTGCTCCAGGATGTAGTCGACAAATTCCGGTGAGACCGCCATGCGCTCCTCGCCAAGCCAGAGGACACCCTAGCCGTGACCGTCACCGTCCGTCCCGCCGTTCCCGCAGACGCGGCCCTGATCCTCGACTTCATCCGCGCGCTGGCCGACCACGAGAAGCTGCTGCACGAAGTGGAGGCCACGCAGGCCGATCTCGCCGGCCACCTGTTCGGCGAGACCCCGCGCCTGTTCTGCGACATCGCCGAGAGCGACGGCGCCCCGGTGGGCTTCGCCATCTGGTTCTACAACTACTCCACCTTCCGGGGCCGCCACGGGATCTATCTGGAGGACCTGTTCGTGGTTCCGGAGGCCCGCGGGATCGGGGCCGGCAAGGCCCTGCTGCGCGCGCTCGCCCAGCGGTGCGAGGCGGAAGGGTTGGCGCGGCTGGAATGGGCGGTGCTCAACTGGAACGCTCCGGCCATCGCCTTCTATGACGGGCTGGGCGCTGGGGCGCAGACGGAATGGACCGTGCGCCGGCTGACCGACGAGGCGCTCGCGAACCTCGCGCGGGGCTAGACCTTGATGTCGATGATCGCCGGGCCGCCCGGCTTGCCGTCGGCGTCGGCCTTGGCGTGGTCCTGCAGCATCTGAAGCATCGCCTCCTTGATCCGCCGGGCAAGTTCTTCCGCGATGGACGACTCTGCCGAGGCCCGCTGCTTGGGGTCGAGCTTGGCCAAGTCGCCCTCGCTTGTGCCGCGGGATTCCAGGATCTCGGCGCGCAGCTTCTCCTTCAGCTTCTCGGCCTTCACCTCCTGCGCCCACTGGTAGATTCCCTTGTCGCGTATGGCGTCGAGGGTCGCCTTGGTCTTCGTTTTCGACTCCGCGGCCTTGACGGCGGCGGCATCCACCGCGCTCGCGGACTTGCTGATGGCGTCGGCCGCGCTGGGCAGGAGCGCGCCGAGAACCGAGGCGCCGATAGCGGAAATGGACATGCGAAGCTCCGGTCTTGCGGTTAAGGTTACGCAAGTTCCGGGCCAGCAAGAGCCGGTTCTGGGAGGAGCCGATGAGCGCGCCGCCGAAGACGATTCTGACCGCCTCGGCCGAGGAGGAAACTGCTATTCGCCAGGCGGTGCGGACTTTCGCCGTCGAGCGGGTGGCCGGGCCCCAGCACGTCGCGGGCCTGTTGGACCTGCTCTCTGATCCGCGCGTCTCCGACCCGATCTACGACCTGCCGCGCCCCTTCACGCCCGAGAACGTCGCCCGCTGGGTGGCCGACAGCGAGGCGCTGCGGCAGCGCGGCGAGTGCATTTTGCTGGTCACGCCCGATGATGCGGGCGGTGTCGGCGGCTACTCCCGGATCACCGTCTGGCCTGACCGGTCCTCGGCCGAGTTGGCGGGTGCGGCGCGGGCGGATCGTCAGAACACCGGGCGCGGGCGCCAGGGGGTCGCCGCCTCGGTCGGTGCGATCTTCGAGGTGCTGGGGGTTCGGCTGATCGGTCTGACCGCCGCCCTGGACAATGTCCGCTCGACCGCGGCCATCGACGGGGCGGGATTTATCCGAATGGGTGAGCGAGAGAGCGTCCGCCCCGATGGCTCGATACGCCGCTCCCACTATTGGGAGCTGACCCGCGACCAATGGCGGGCCCTGCAGCGCCCATGAAAAAGACCCCGGCCTTGTGACCGGGGTCCTGATCGTTTCTCGAAACGCCGCCTCTTACGAAGCGGGCGCCGCGGCCGGGGCCGCGCCTTGGCTCGCCAGCGGCGGGCGCGAGGTCGGGAAGAACTTGGGGGCCATCGCGGGAATGGCTTCCTTGATGATGCTGTCGACCGTCCAACCCGATTCCTTGGTCACGGTCTCGATCGGCCGCGGCTGCGAATAGAGCGTGATGGTTTCGCCCGACGAACCGAAGATCTGGCCCGAGACGCTGGCGGCGGCCGGGGTGATCATGGCCACCGAGAAGCGAGCCGGTTGGTCGGCGCGGATCATCTCGGCCATCACGGCGCGACGCGCGGCGGCGGCTTCATCCTTTACCGGAACCGACTGGGTCATGCGGGTCCAGGCGACCGGGGCCACGCAGTTGGAGCGCACGTTGTTACGGGCGCCTTCCATGGCGATGATGCGCGACAGGCCGGCGATGCCCATCTTGGCCGCGCCGTAATTGGCCTGGCCGATGTTGCCCAGCAGGCCGGAGGTCGAGGTGAAGAACATGTAGGCGCCGTCGTTCTGCTCGCGGAACAGCTCGATGGTGGCGCGGGCCACGTTGAAGGAGCCGCGCATGTGGACGGCGATGACGGAGTCCCATTCGGCCTCGGTCATCTTGTGGAACATCACGTCCCGCAGGATCCCGGCCGGATTGATGACGGCGTGCAGACCGCCGAATTCCTTCTTGGCCTGCTCGACCATGCCGTAGACGGCGTCGAGGTCGGTGACGCTGTCGGAATTGGAAACCGCTTCACCGCCGGCGGCGCGGATTTCCGCGGCGACGGTTTCAGCCGGACCAGCCGAGCCTTCGTCTTCGCCCTTCAGGCCACCGCCCAAATCGTTGACGACGACCTTCGCGCCTTCCTGCGCGGCGATCAGAGCGCAATCGCGGCCGATACCGTTGCCGCCGCCCGTAACAAGAACAACTTTGCCTGAAAGAGCACCCATGAACCAATCTCCCTGAAATATAATTCGCAGACTGTTATTCGAGCCTGTCGGCCTTGCGCAAGGCTGGAAACAGTTTCGCCCAGACGCCGGTCACGATCAACGCACCGACGCCGCCGAAAATCGCCGCGCCGACGGGCCCGAAGAATCGGGCCACGACACCGCTCTCGAATTCCCCCAGTTCGTTGGATGCGCCGATGAACAGGGAGGACACTGCGGCCACGCGCCCGCGCATGTGATCGGGGGTCACGATCTGCACCAAGGTCTGGCGCACATAGACGCTCAGCATGTCCGCGCCGCCCAGGACCGCCAGGGCCAGGACCGACAGCGGCAGGGATTTCGAGAGGCCGAAGACGATGGTCGCGGCCCCGAACACCGCCACGCCGGCGAACATGGTCAGCCCCGCGTGCTGGCGGATCGGCCGGGCGGCCAGGATCACCGCCACCAGGGTGGCGCCGATGGCCGGTCCCGCCCGCAGCAGGCCGAAGCCCTCGGGTCCGACGTGCAGCACATCGCGTGCAAAGACCGGAAGGAGCGCCGTAGCGCCCCCAAGCAGGACGGCGAACATGTCCAAGGAGATGGCCCCGAAGACGATCTTGTTCGTCCAGGTATAGACCATCCCCTCCTTGATCAGGGCCCAGCGGGATCCCGCCTGGACGATGGGCTTGGTCACGCCCCGGATCATGAACACACACAGGAACGACAGGGCGTAGAGCACCGTCGTCACCGAATAGGAGAGGCCGGTGGAGTGGGCCAGCAGCAGGCCGCCGATGGCCGGGCCTACGATGGAGCCGCCCTGCCAGGCCAGCGAGTTCAGCGCGATGGCCCGGGGCAGCAAGCTGCGCGGCACCAGCATGGGCCCCAGCGCGGTGGCCGAAGGGCCCATGAAGGCGCGGCTAGCGCCGAACAGGGCCGAGAGCACCAGCAGCAGTGGGATGGTGGCGAAGTCGTAGATCGAGGCGAAGGCCAGGGTCACCGCCGTGGCGATCTCGCCCGTGTAGCAGAGCAACAGCACCTTGCGCCGGTCATGGCGGTCAGCGGTCTCGCCGGCGATCGGCGACAGCAGCAGGACGGGGATGAAGGCGGCCAGGCCGATCATGCCGACATAGAAGGCCGACTGCTTCACATCCATGGTCTCGCGGGCGACGGCGTACATCTGCCAGCCCAGCGCGACACTCTGAATCTGCACACCCAGCGTCGCCCCGACACGACCGATCCAGAATAGCACGTAGTCGCGCCGCTTCATCAGCTCGCGAAGGGTGGTGGGTTCAGCGGGGCCGTCGGCGGAAGTCTCAGTCATGGGCGGCGGACATTGCGGCGCCAAGGTCACGCTCGCAACGCGCGATTGACGCCAAGCCCACATGGCCCTAATCGCGGCCCTCGTGAACGAGAAGCCGGGCCACGTTATGCGACAACAGCGACGAACCGGGCGCGCCAGCCGCGCCGCCTAGAACCGCCCGCTGCCGGCGCACCTGTGTGCGTGGCGGCGAGACCGTCGCACCCCGCACAAGATCCAACGCCCATGACCGTTCCCGCCGCCAAGGCGCCGACCTTTGAACGCGAGCAGCCGCTCGATGGCCCCGCCGTCGAAGCCCTGCTGGACCACGCCTTCGGGCCTGGACGCTTCACCAAGGTGTCTGAGCGCGTCCGCGAGGTCGCCGAGTTCCGTCCCGACCTTTCCTTCTGCGCCTGGGACGGGCAGCGCCTGGTGGGCAGCGTTCGCATGACCCGCATCCGCATCGGAACCGATGCGGCCATCTTCCTGGGTCCGCTGGCGGTCGAGGCCGACGTACGCAAGTTCGGAACCGGCGGGGCGCTGGTGCTCGCCGCCTGCGACGCCGCCCAGGAGGCCGGCTTCGCCTCGGTGCTGCTGGTGGGGGACGAGCCCTACTTCGGCCGCTTCGGATTTTCCGCCGCCCTTGCGAAGCGCGTGCGGCTTCCGGGGCCGGTGGATCAGCGCCGGGTGCTGGTTCGGGGGCTGCGGGAGGGCGGCGCCGACGATCTTTCGGGCCTGGTCGTCGCGCCCTGACCTAGGGTCGCGCTTGAGGCGCGCTTCCGCGCGTCCTACCTTGATCCCATGACCGACACGTCCAGCAAGACCGGCCTCGATGGCGTGATCGCCGCCGCCAAACAGGCGCCGGGCCGCGGCCTGCCGCCTGTGCACCTCTGGAACCCCACGCACTGCGGCGACATCGACATCGTCATCAAGAAGGACGGCCTCTGGTTCCACGAAGGCACGCCCATCGGCCGCGAGGCCCTGGTGCGCCTGTTCTCCACGGTCCTGCGCAAGGATCCCGACGGCTTCCACCTGGTGACCCCGGTGGAGAAGATGAAGATCACAGTGGAGGACGCCCCCTTCATCGCGGTGCGTGTGGACCAGGTGGGAGACGCCTTGAAATTCCTCACCAATGTCGGCGACGAGGTCGAGGCCGGCCCTGAGAACGAAATCCGGGTGGCGATGGACGCGGCGACGGGCGAGCCGCGCCCCTACCTGCACGTTCGTCGTGGCCTTGAGGCCCTGATCGCCCGTCCGGTCTTCTATGAACTCGTCGAACTCGCCCAGGAGCGTGAGACGTCGGAGGGCCCGCGATTAGGGGTCGCCTCCAACGGCGCCTGGTTCCCGGTCGGACCGGCCGGAGCTCACCGACTGTGAACCCGGCGCAGGCGTCGGCCGCCACCCGCGACTGGATCATGGCGCACCTCGATCCCCTGGAGGAACGCGCGCCCGCGTCCGGCGTGACGCGCTCGGACTTCGACCTTTCGGGTCGATACGGCGACCCGCCCGTCGAACTCACCCCGGCCTCGGTCCTGGTGGGGCTGGTGGAGCGAGAGGGGGCCTATTCGGTGATTCTCACCCGCCGGGCCGACACCCTGCGCCGACATACCGGTCAAATCGCCCTGCCGGGCGGGCGGCGCGATCCGGGCGAGACCCCCTGGGGCACGGCCCTGCGCGAGGCGCACGAGGAGGTGGGCCTGCACCCGGAGTACGTGACGCTGGCGGGCCTTTCGTCGCCTTATGTCACGGGCACCGGCTTCCTGATCACCCCGGTGGTGGGGTTCGTCCGGGAAGGCTTTTCCCTGACGCCCAATCCGGCCGAGGTGGCCGACATCTTCGAGACCCCTTTCGGCTTCCTGATGGACCCGGCCAATCACGAGGAACATGAGCGTGAGGCGCCCGGCGGGGAAAAGCGTAGGTTCTACGCCATGACCCACGCTGAACGCTTCATCTGGGGAGCCACCGCCGGCGTCCTGCGCGCGCTGTACGAGCGGCTCTATGGTGCGGCCGTTGCTTGAGGTCCTCGCCTCACGCGCGGTGCTCGTGGCCCTGCCGTTCGGACTCTGGTTCCTGTGGCGAGAGGTCGCCCGTCGCACGGGCCGCGAGATGGGCTCCACACCCTGGGCGTGGCTGTTCGCCGCCGGCGCGGTGCTGTTGGGCGTTTCGCTGATGGCCACGGCGGCGTTCCGCGACGACAATCGCGGCGAGGTCTATGTCCCCGCCGAACCTGCAAAGGACGGGCGGATCACGCCCGGCCATTTCGAGAAAAGAGCCCCCAAGTCTCCATGACCGACAGCATCGGCCAAAAGCCCTGGATGAAGACTCCGCAGGTCATCGCGGTGATGGACGCCCTGGAGGCGCGCGGCTTCACGGGCTGTGCGCGCTTCGTCGGCGGCTGCGTGCGCAACGCCCTGCTGAACCGCCCCATCGACGACATCGACATCGCCACCACCCTGACGCCTGACCAGGTCACCGAGGCCCTGCAGGAGGCTGGCATCAAGGCTGTGCCGACGGGCGTTGAGCACGGCACCATCACCGCCGTGGCCGATGGCCAGCCCTTCGAGATCACAACCTTGCGCCGGGATGTCTCCACCGATGGGCGCCGGGCGGTGGTGGCCTTCACCCAGGATTGGGCGCAGGACGCCCAGCGCCGGGACTTCACCCTCAACGCCGTCTACGCCGACCGCGACGGGACGCTTTTCGATCCGACCGGTCGTGGGATCGAGGACGGCAAGGCGGGCCGCGTGGTCTTTGTCGGCGACGCCATGACCCGCATCCGCGAGGACTATCTGCGCATCCTGCGCTTTTTCAGGTTCCAGGCCTGGTATGGCAGGGGCGAGGCAGATGACAAGGCGCTGGCGGCTTGCAAGGCGTTGAAGGAGACCCTCTCCGGACGTCCGGCCGAGCGCACCGCCAAGGAGCTCACCAAGCTGCTGGCCGCCGAGGAGCCGCGCCCGGCCCTGGCCTTGATGGCCCGAACCGGCGTCCTGACTGCTGTCCTGCCCTGCGCCACCGACCTTGCGGCCCTCAACCAACTCATCGAGATCGAGACCGAGCAGCTGTTCGAGAACGATCCGATCCTGCGCCTGTCGGCCCTGATCCCCGAGGACCAGATCGGCGCGGCGCAGGTCGCCGAGCGCCTCCGGCTTTCCAACGACGTTCGCGATCGGCTGGTGGCGGCCATGGGCAAGACCCCTCGCATCACCAGCTGGATGAGCCCGCGCGAGGTTCGTCGCGGCGTCTACGCCATCGGGCTTGGGGCCTTCAACGACCGGGTGAAGCTGGCCTGGGCGAAGTCGGGCCGGACCTCGGCCACCCACCAGTGGCGAGGCCTGTTGGCGCTCGCCGAAAGCTGGTCGCCGCCGGCCTTCCCCCTGACCGGCGAGGACGTGATCCAGTCAGGGGTGCCCAAGGGCCCGATGGTGGGCCAAGTGCTTCGCGAGGTGGAGGACTGGTGGATCGACCACGACTTCATCGACGACAAGTTTTCGGCCATCGAGAAGCTCAAGGCCGTGGCGCAAGGCATGTCCTATTGAGGTTGGGGATTCTCGAGACGGGCGCCCCGCCCTCCGAGGTCGACCAGTTCGGCGACTATCCGGCCATGTTCCGGGCGCTGTTCGGCGGGGACGCCTACGACTACGCCACCTTCGACGTCCAGGCTGGCAGGCTGCCGTCTACGACCGACGCCTGCGCGGCTTACGTCATCACCGGGTCGCCGGCCGGCGTCTATGATCCACTGCCCTGGATCGAACCGCTGAAGGACTTCCTGCGGGCCGCCAAGGGCGTACCGATGGTGGGCATCTGTTTCGGCCACCAGATCATGGCCGAGGCCTTCGGGGGCAAGGTCATCCAGTCGCCCAAGGGCTGGGGGGTGGGTCTGCACCGCTATGAGGTCCAGGCCGCCCAGGCCTGGATGGACGCTCCGCGCCTGACCGCCGCCGCCTCGCACCAGGACCAGGTGGTGGAGGCGCCGCCGGGCGCGATCGTGCTGGCCGCCAGCGGGTTCACGCCCTTCGGTATGCTGGCCTATGGCGACCAGCCGGCCATCTCCCTGCAACTGCACCCGGAGTTCGAGCCGGCCTATGCCCGCGCCCTGATCGAGGCCCGGCGTGGGACGCGCCTCACGGACGCCCAGGCCGACCGCGCGGTCCTGTCCTTCGAGCAGCCGGACGACCGCGCCCGGGTCGGACGCTGGATCCAGAGGTTCCTGGCTGAGGCAACGCTTGGCGGTTCCTGACGTTCTGTTCTTCGGCGCCACGTTCCGCGCCGGCCAGGAACGTTCCTCATGCGCCACGCCCGCGCCCTGCTTCTGTCCCTCGGCGCCGCCGGCCTCGTCGGCGTCGCGACCCTGACCGCCCAGGCCCAGACCGCGCCCAGCCAGACCGCCGCCTCGGTCCTGGCGGAGATGGAGCAGCGGACATCGCTGAAGCCGGCGGCCGCCTTCAACAGCATCGCCGACAAGAACGCCCGCTCGGCCGCCCTTTTCCAGGAGGCTGGAAAGGTCATCACCCACCCGCGATGCGCCAACTGTCACCCCGTGGAGCGTCCGACCCAGGCTGATGACCGTCACCCCCACATGCCGGTGGTGTCGCGCGGCGAGGACGGTCACGGCGAAGGCCTGCAGTGCGCCTCCTGCCACACCGCCAAGAACGTCTGGGTCGGTGGGACCCACATCGTCACCATCCCCGGCAATCCGAAGTGGGCGCTGGCGCCGGCCTCCATGGCCTGGCAGGGCAAGTCGCTGGGTGAAATCTGCGCCCAGATCAAGGATCCGGCCCGCAACGGCGGCAAGACCCTGGCCCAGATCCAGGAGCATATGGCCAGTGACGAACTGGTGGCCTGGGGCTGGAATCCGGGTCTTGGCCGTACCGCGGCTCCAGGCACGCAGGCCCAGCTCGGCGAGCTGATCCAGGCCTGGATCGACACGGGCGCCAAATGCCCCGCGCCAGGCGGCGTGAAGGTGCCCAGCCATGACCTCAAGGCCGAGACGGCGACGATGAAGCCCGCCGTCTAGGCCAGCTCACGCACCATCCAGATCGTCCCCGGCGTCTGTTGCTCAGGGAAACGGGTGAACCCGTAGGTGTCGTAGAACCGCTGCGCGCGGGTGTTGGCTTCGCTGACCCCCAGGTGAAGGCCTGGCGCGCCGACCGCCTTCAGCGCCGTCGACAGGGTGTCCATCATCCGCTGGCCCATCCCCTGGCCCTGCAGGTGGGGCAGCAGGTTGATGTGCAGGTGGGCGGGGTAGGTGGCCACGACAGGCTCCGGCGCGAGGTTGGGTTTGTGGAACAGGCGCTCCAGGTGCTGGTCCGGCGTTCGCTCGGCCCACGGGACGCCCTGCGGATCGGCATGGGCGGCCCGCAGCACCGGCCACCAGCGGACCTCCAGCAGGGCCGCGAAGGCGCGGGTGTCGGCGGTTCCGACGATGTAGCCGGCGACCCGACCGCCATCCTCCGCCACGAAGGCGAGTTCCGGCGCGAGGCGGCCGTAGGGGGCGGCATATATCGCGCCCAGCAGGTGTTTGTCGCGATAGAGGGCGGTTGCGTCCTGGCCGCTGTCGCCGGTCTTCAGGCAGACGTCGTAAAGGCCTTCCAGGTCTTCGGGTCTGTAGGGGCGAATGCTCGCCATCGACGGGCTCCCGATCAGGCCCAGGCCGCGACCGGCGGCATGGACGACAGGATCGTGTCGATGTTCCCGCCCGCCTTCAGGCCGAACATGGTGCCGCGGTCGTAGAGCAGGTTGAACTCCACATAGCGGCCCCGGCGGACCAGCTGCTCCATCCGGTCCTGATCGGTCCAGGGTTCGCTCATCCGGTGGCGCACGATCTTGGGATAGACCTCAAGGAACGCTTCGCCCACCGCGCGGGTGAAGGCGAAGTCCTTCTCGAAATCACCGGAATTGTGCCGGTCATAGAAGATGCCGCCAATCCCGCGCGTCTCCTTGCGATGGGGCAGGTAGAAGTACTCGTCGCACCAGGCCTTGTACTTGGCGTGCCAGTCGGGGTCGTAGGGGTCGCAGGCGGCCTTCATGGCGGCGTGGAACAGCACCGCGTCGTCGGCCTCCTCGCTCCGCTGCTCATCCACCATCGGCGTCAGGTCGGCGCCGCCGCCGAACCAGCTCTCCGCCGTCGACAGGAAGCGGGTGTTCATGTGGACCGTCGGGATGCGCGGAGAGCGCGGATGCACGATCAGGCTGATGCTGGCCGAGACATAGGAGGGGTCCTTGTCGGCGCCCGGCATCTGGGCGGCCATCTCCGGCGAGAAGCGGCTGGTCGCCGCCGAGGTGTGGACCCCGGCCTTCTCGAACAGCCGGCCCTTGAAGTGGCCGCCGATACCCCCGCCGACACCGGTTTCCCGGATCCAGGGCCGCATGTCGAATCGGCAGGGCGCCTCCGGATAGAGCTCGGGCGGCGCCTCGGCCTCCAGTTGCTCCAGCGCCGCGACGATGCGGATTTGTAACTCTTCGAACCACGCCTTGGCGCGGGTGCGGCGGTCTTCGATCTCGGGCGGGAGGCTGCTCATGCGGGTGGATTAGGAAATTGGCCGGTCTGGCGCAACGCTTCCGAAAGACCGATGGCCGCCGAAACTGTGACATTCAGCGACCGCATTCCACGTACCAGCGGAATATAAACCCGGGCGTCGGCGCTCTCGTGAACGTCGTCGGGAACACCGGCGCTTTCGCGCCCGAACAGCAGGACGTCATCGGGCCGGAAGGTGAAGTCGTGCAGCGGTGTCGCGCCCTTGGTTGTGAACAGAACGATCCTTCCGGGCCTGTTTTGCGCGAAATCGGCCCATCCGGGGTGCCGCGTCACTTCGCCCGGCTCCCCGTAATCCAGGGCCGCGCGCCGTATCGCACGGTCGGAAAGTGGGAAGCCACATGGCTCTATGACGTGAATTCCGACCCCCAGACAGGCGCCGAGACGGAGGGCCGCCCCAAGGTTTTGCGGAATGTCCGGTTGAAAAAGCGCCAGCAGCATTCTAAGCGATCCAGCCTACGGGATTGGCCGGGGCTAGGCGCGAATCACGGGAGGGGGCGACCGCAGTGCGCGATCGCTGTTCCTTCCGCTCATTCGACCTGCTCCAGCATTTGATTCCGAATGGCCCTTACCAGAACGTCTGGCAGGGTCGAAGACGGGTCTCGGCGCAAAGTCGCGGCCGCAAACGAAGGGTAGCTTTAAGGTGGCCGACACCGTCGTGGGCGCAAATCCCGATCCTCATGCCTCGGGCGAAGACCCGAACCGGCGTGATTTCATTCACATCGCCGCGGCCGTCATGGCCGTGGGCGCGGTTGGGGCGTTGGCCTGGCCGTTCATCGATCAGATGAACCCGGCCGGCGACACCCTCGCCCTCGCCTCGGTGGAATTCGACCTGACCAAGGTCGAAGCCGGCCAGCAGGTCACCATCAAGTGGCGCGGCAAACCGCTGTTCATCCGCAACCGGACGGGCAAGGAGATCGCCGAGGCGATCAAGGACGACACCGCCGATCTGCGCGATCCGCAGACCGACGAGCAGCGTCACAAGCCCGGCAAGGCCCAATGGCTGATCCTGGTTGGCACCTGCACCCACCTGGGCTGCGTGCCGACCTTCGGCGGCGGTGACTACGGCGGCTGGTTCTGCCCCTGCCACGGTTCGCACTACGACACCTCCGGCCGGATCCGTAAGGGTCCCGCGCCGACCAACCTGGCCGTGCCGGACTACACCTTCCTGTCGGACACCAAGGTCAAGGTGGGCTGAGGATCATGAGCGGACATTCAAACTACGAGCCGAAAACCGGCTTCGAGCGTTGGCTCGACACCCGACTGCCGATCGTGCGCCTGGCGTACGACAGCGTGATCGACTTCCCGACCCCGAAGAACCTGAACTACTGGTGGACCTTCGGCGGCATCCTGGCGGTCTGCCTGGGCATCCAGATCGTGACCGGCGTCGTGCTGGCCATGCACTACGTCCCGCACGTCGACTACGCCTTCAACTCCGTCGAGCGCATCATGCGCGACGTGAACTACGGCTGGCTGGTGCGCTACATGCACTCCAACGGGGCCTCGATGTTCTTCATCGCGGTCTATATCCACATGTTCCGCGGCCTCTACTATGGGTCCTACAAGGCGCCCCGCGAGGTGCTGTGGATCCTGGGCTGCGTGATCTACCTGCTGATGATGGCCACGGCCTTCATGGGCTACGTCCTGCCCTGGGGTCAGATGAGCTTCCACGGCGCGGTGGTGATCACCAACCTGTTCGGCGCCCTGCCGGTGGTGGGCGAGTCCATCACCACCTGGCTGTGGGGCGGCTTTGCGGTGGATAACCCCACCCTGAACCGCTTCTTCTCGCTGCACTTCCTGCTGCCGTTCATGATCGCCGGCGTGGTGATCCTGCACATCTGGGCGCTGCACGTGCCCGGCAACGGCAACCCCACCGGGGTGAACGTGAAGTCCAAGGAGGACACCGTTCCCTTCCACCCGTACTACACGGTGAAGGACGGCTTCGCGATTTCGATCTTCCTGCTGATGTTCGCGGTCTTCGTGTTCTTCCAGCCCAACGCCTTGGGCGACGCGGTGAACTATGTTCCCGCCAATCCCCTGGTGACCCCGGCCCACATCGTTCCGGAATGGTACTTCCTGCCGTTCTACGCGATCCTGCGGGCGGTTCCGGACAAGCTCGCCGGCGTGCTGCTGATGTTCGGCGCCATCGCCATGCTGTTCGTCCTGCCCTGGCTCGACACCTCCAAGGTGCGGTCCATGCGCTACCGGCCTACCGCAAAGCTCTACTTCGGTATCTTCGTGCTGGCCTGCCTGGTGCTGGGCTATTGCGGCGGCCGTCTTCCCGACGACCACGTGATCGGCAACCTGTCGACCTTCCAGCTTCTGGACGCCGACCTGAACTCGATGGTGTGGCTCTCCCGCGTCGCGACGGCCTACTACTTCGCCTACTTCGTGGTCGTGCTTCCGATCCTGGGCCTCACCGAGACCCCGCTGCCCCAGCCGGAATCGATCTCCGCGCCGGTGCTCCCCGCCAACGCGCCCGCGGGCGCCGCGGCTTCGCCTGAAAAGAGGGGCTGAGCCTCAGATGCTGCGCAAAGGTTTCATTCTCGCGGCGCTTGGGCTCGCTTTCGTTGCCGGTCCGTCGTTCGCGGCGACCCATCCGGAAGAACCCAAGGGTGTCCACTGGAGCTTCGAAGGCCCGTTCGGAAAGTTCGACCAGGCCCAGGTTCAACGGGGTTACAAGGTCTATCGGGAGGTCTGCGCCGCCTGCCACTCGATGAGCCTGCTGAGCTTCCGCAATCTTGGTGAGAAGAGCGGTCCGTTCTTCGACGACAAGTACAAGAACCCGAACGACAACGCCTACGTGAAGGCGATCTCCAAGGACTATCAGATCAACGACATCGACTCGGAAACCGGGGACGTCATCCAACGTCCCGGCACCCCGGCCGATCGCTTCCCCAGCCCGTTCCCCAACGAGGCCGCCGCGCGCGCCTCCAACGGCGGCGCCCTGCCGCCGGACCTCTCGGTCATCATCAAGGCCAGGGCCCAGGGACCGCAATACGTCTACTCGATCCTGACCGGCTACGTCGCCCCGCCGGCCGGCCTCGAAGTGCCGCCGAACCAGCACTACAACCCCTATATGCCCGGCGACGTCAGCGCCTTCTACAAGGGCAAGGGCCACGTGCCGGCCGGGGGCTTCATCGCGATGGCTCCGCCTCTGGAAGCTGAGAAGGTGACCTTCGATGACGGGACGAAGTCGACGATCGACCAGCAGGCCAAGGACGTGGTCGCGTTCCTGGCCTGGGCCTCGGAGCCCAAGCAAACCGAGCGTAAGCAGTTCGGCGTGGCCGCCATGATCTACCTGCTGATCTTTGCGGGCCTGCTCTGGGTCAGCTACCGCCGCATCTGGAAGAACGTCGCCCACTAGGCGCCTCGTCTTTCCGAGCATGATCGAAGGCCCCGGCGAAAGCCGGGGCCTTTTTTCGTTCCTGTTCCAGGCGGATGAAGAATTGCTAAGTTGCCTGGGGACGCCGACCCGCCGATAGGCGAGGGGAACCGATCGGGGTTTTGGGGGCGGCATGGCCACAAAGAACAGGCGGATTCACCCCATCGGATATCTGGCGCTGTACGCGGTCCTCTGGGTCGCGGCCTTCGCATATCTGTTCTACCGGCAGGCCGACTGGAGCTTTCCCCTGGTCTCCCTGGGACTGTTCGGGGTCGCGCTCTCGGGGGTGGCCTGGGCCCTGACGCGCAGGTCAAATCCGCCCCCGGTCAGGGTGCGCCGTCCGACCGTTGAACTCACCGCCGTGCTGATCTTCATGGTGGTTTACGCCCTTGGTTTCCTCGGCTGGGGCATGGGTGCGCTGAAGACCGCCATGCCCGACGGTCAGCTCCGCGAGTTGGTGATTCTCGGCGCCAAGCTGGCGGTCCATGTCTTCATCCCCGCCCTGATCCTGCTGGCGCTGGGGGGGCGGGTCGCGCCGCTGTTCTCCACCGGTCTGGCTCGCAAGGGCTTTTGGCCCACCCTGATCGTCATGAGCGCCATCTTCCTGGCCCTGCTCAGCGTCGTCAGTCCCAGCCTCCAGCAGATCGGCGACCTGCAGCCGGGTCTGAAGGTCCTCGTCTGGGCCGCGCCGGCCGCCTTCATCTGGATCGCCCTGGAAGCGGGGCTGGCCGAGGAGTTCCTGTTTCGCGCCGTGCTGCAGACCCGCCTGGCCGCTGTCCTGAGCAGCGAGACCGGGGCTGTCGTCCTGGGCGCCCTGGTCTTCGCCCTCGCCCACGTGCCCGGCCTCTACCTGCGCGGCGCGCCGGGCGAGCAGGGCCACTCCACGGATCTCTTTGAGGTCATCGCCTACACCATAGGGGCCCTGTCGCCGGTGGCCCTGATGCTGGGGGTGGTCTGGGCGCGGACCCGCAGCCTGCTGCTGGTGGTCCTGCTGCATGCGGCCATCGACGTGCTGCCGATCCTCCCCGACTTCCTCAAAACCTGGGCGGGGCTGAGTCCTGTTTCCTAGGGGCGGCCCAACAGCAGCCGGCCGCGCGGGAAGTCGAACCGCACCGACCATCGCAACAGCACCTGTGGACCGATCGCGCCTATCACGCCGTCGACATGGGGCTGCAAGCCGGCGCCCAGACCCTCGAACACTCCGCCCGCGAAAGAAAGGGCCCTCAGTCGGGCGCGGCGGGGACCATAGGGCGCCAGGTCATCCGCCTTGGCCCCAGGGACGCTCGCCAGAGCCTCATCGAGCCGCACGGGACTGTCCAGCCCCGTCGCCACCACAAAGCCGCCAACGGCCGTCCTGGGGCCGTCCGCGGCGGCGGCGTTGACAACCGGCGCCCCGCCGATCAGGCGCATCTTCAGACGCGTCTCCGCGCGGAATTTCGGAACCCTGCCGGCGCGCCATATCTCCACCCGGCAGGGGGCCAAGCTGACATCCACCACATAGGCCGATAGGATGTCGGCGCCGATCACCCCGGCGATGGGAGTGGGGAAGGCATAGGTTCGCGCATCGAGGTCCACGACGACCACCGGCCGCTCGGTCAGGCGCAGGCCATCGATCCGCACTTCGCCCCGAAGCGCCGGCGGCAGGCCCTCCATCTGCGCCCGCGTCTCATGCAGCTGGGTGGTGGGGCTGCCGGTGTCGAGAATGTAGTCCCCGGCCACCCCGGCGACTCTGGCCGGCACCACCACGACTCCGTGCTCGAGCCAGCAGGCCGCCGCCTGTGCGGACGCCGGGGCGAACCAGAGGGCGACGAGGGCCAGGACGAGCTTCACTCAGGCGATTCCCGTAGGAGGGGGACGCTGGACCATAGCCAAGCCCGCCGGCCTACGCGATAAATAGGCATGCTCACCTCGATACCTTGCCTGCCGCCCACGGATGGGCGCTGACATGGCTTTCACCAAGGCCTGGCGCGACTTCAGGCGCATGCAGGATGTGGCCACCGCGGCCTCGAGCCTGATCTATGCGGGTTCGGTGATCCACGCCTTCAGCGTCTTGCCGGGCGGCGCGGCGGTTATCGCCCGCCATGCCCTGGCCTGGCCGGCCACCGCCCTGCTGGCGGGCTTCGCCCTGCCGCTGCTGATCCTGCCGGCGCGGCGGGCGTTGGCCCGCTATGTCTGGATGAGCTTCATATCGGGGTTCGGACAGACGCCCGTCTCGGTGCTCACCGGGGTCGGACTGCTCATCGCCGCGGCCGGTTTCATCTATTGGCAGGTGGCCTCGGTGGCCAACGGCGGCCACTATCCCGCCGCCGTGTTCGCGGGCTACGCCGCCGGGATCGGCATCCTGGGCGCCCAGTCGGTCCTGGCCCGCTGGCTGGAACGTGACCCGGAAGCGCGCAAGCATATCGAGGAATAGCTTCCTACATTTCGCCGCGGCCGCCGCCGTTGTTCATGAACACCTGCAGGGTCCGCAGGCGCGCCAGGCGGGCGGCGTCGGGGTTGTAGTCGGCGCGGCGGTCGGAAACAAAGCCGTGACCGGCGTCATAGAGGTGGACCGGGACGTCGGCGTGGGCCGTCCGAATCTCCTCGACCTTCTCCATCGGAATCGAGGCGTCGTTGCGGCCGAAGTGCAGGATCGTCGGAACCCTGGGTGTCTCCTCCACCAGCTCGCTGATCCGGCGGCCATAGAAGGCCGAGGCCGCCGAGACCCCGGTGCAGCGGCAGGCCGCCAGCCAGGTCGCCGCCCCGCCCCAGCAGAAGCCGGTGACGAAGACGGCCGGCGCCAGCGCGTCGATGGCGGCCTGCAGGTCGCCCGCCACCTGATCCCACGGGGTTTGCGTGGAATACTCCACCCCCCTGGCGATGGCGGGAGCGCTGTAGTCGGCCTCGAAGCCGGGCTCCAGGCGGTCGTAGAAGCTGGGTGCGATGACCTCGTATCCGTCCTCCGCGAAACCGTCCGCCAACTCGCGAATATGGTCGGTGACCCCGAAGATCTCCTGGACCAGCACGATCCCCCCCCGCCGCGCATCGGCGACCGGGGCGTGATAGGCGGCCAGTTCGAAGCCGTCGAACTTGCTGGTCAGGCGGATCGTCTCGCCCATGGCCCTCAAGCGCCCGCGAACAGGTCGAGGGTGCGCTGGCGGGCCAGGTCGGCGCTGGGCTGGTTCAGTCGTTCCGGGTCCTCGTTGTTGAAGCCGTGGCCGGCGTCCTCGTAGATGTAGACCGCCACGCCGGGATTGCTGGCCTGGACGGCGGCCTTGACCTCATCGGCGGGGATGCCCGCGTCCTTCCGGCCCAGATGGACGATGGTGGGGCACTTGGGCGTCTTGTCGGCGTTGGCCTGGACCAGGCTGCCGTAATAGCTGGACGCGCCGGAGAAGCCTTCGAGCTGACAGGCCGACAGCCAGGTCAGCGACCCGCCGTAGCAATAGCCCACCACGAACACCTTGCCCGCACCCGCCAGGTCGTCCCGCACGGCGGCGATGTCGGCGAGCGCCTGGTCCAGCGGGGTGGCGCGGGCATGGGTGACGCCCGCCGTCAGGCCGGCCGGATCGTGGCCCGCCGTGAAGCCCGGCTCGCGGCGGTCGTAGAGCGATGGCGCGATGGCCTCGTAGCCGAGAGACGCCCAGCGGTCGACGTCGCGCTGGATGTGCTCGTCGATCCCGAAGATTTCCTGGATGACGACGACGCCGCCTTTGCGCGCAGCCGTCGGCGCGGCGCGATAGACCGCGAACTCGAAGCCGTCGGCCCCGCTCTTCAGCTTGGAAAACTCACCCATGACGTCTCTCCCGATTTCGCCATCTGAGATAGGCCGGTGGCCAGGGATGTCCAGCGCGGTTGGCGCGCCGCGCGGGCGGCGCTAAGAAATCCGGCAACCGCCGTCATCGAGGTCGATCCCTTGAGCCCGCCATCTCTGCAGTCTTTCGGGCCGGACATCTGGCTGTCGGCAGGCCCGGAGGCCCAGGTTATCGGTTTCCGCTATCCTACCCGAATGGTGCTGATCCGGCTGGGCGTGGGCCACCTCCTTGCGATCTCGCCGGTGGCGCTCACCCCAAATCTCAAGGCCGAGATCGAGGCCCTGGGCGAGGTGCGCCACATCGTGGGGCCGAACTCGCTGCATGATCTGTTCCTGGGTGAGTGGCGACAGGCCTATCCGCAGGCGACACTCCACGCCGCGCCGGGCCTCAGGCAGGTCCGGCCGGACCTCGCTTTCGACGCCGACCTCAGCGACACGCCCGCGCCGGCATGGGGATCAGATCTGGATCAGGTCATCGTGCGGGGAAACAGGATCACGGCGGAGGTGGTCTTCTTCCACCGACCCAGCAGCACGGCGATCTTCACCGACCTGATCCAGCAGTTCCCGCCCGGGTGGTTCAAGGGCTGGCGCGCCATCGTGGCCCGTCTGGACCTGATGACGGAAGCCGAGCCTCAAGTCCCTCGCAAGTTCCGGGTCGCCTTCTCAGATCGCGCCGCCGCGCGGGTCTCTGTCCGTCGCATCCTCGAATGGCCGACGGAGAGGGTCGTGATGGCCCATGGCGCGCCTGTGGCCCATGACGGGCGGGCCTTCCTCGCCCGGGCGTTCGGCTGGCTTAAGCCTTAGACGTTGAACCGGAAGTTCAGGACGTCGCCGTCGCGGACCACGTATTCCTTGCCTTCCTGGCGGAACTTCCCCGCCTCGCGGGCCCCGGCTTCACCTTTCAGGCCCACATAGTCCTCATAGGCGATGGTCTCAGCGCGGATGAAGCCCTTCTCGAAATCGGTATGGATCACGCCGGCCGCCTGGGGGGCGGTGTCGCCCTTGTGGATCGTCCAGGCCCGCGCCTCCTTGGGGCCGACCGTGAAATAGGTCTGCAGGCCCAGCAGGTGGTAGGCCTCACGGATCAGCTTGTTCAGGCCGGGCTCGGTGAGACCCAGGGTCTCCAGGAACTCGGCGCGCTCGCCGGCGTCCAGCATGGCGATCTCGCTCTCGATCTGGGCGGAGATCGCGACGTGGTCGGCGCCGTCGCGCGTGGCGCGCTCGGCCACCAGCCGCGACATCCCGTTGCCGTCGGCGGCTGAGCCTTCATCGACATTGGAGACATAGAGGGCCGGCTTGGAGGTCAGCAGCTGCAGCATGCGCCAGGCCTTGTCGTCCTCGGCGGAAACCTGCGCCTTGCGGGCCGGACGGCCGGCGTTCAGTTCCGTCAGGGCCAGTTGCACCAGGCGCAGGGTCTGGGCGCTTTCCTTGTCTCCGGCCTTGGCCCGCTTCTCGAGGTTGCTGACCCGCTTCTCCAGGCTTTCCAGGTCGGCCAGCATCAGCTCGGTCTCGATGGTCTCCAGGTCGGAGAGCGGATCGACCTTGCCCTCAACGTGGGTGATGTCGTCGTCGATGAAGCAGCGGGCGACAAAGGCCACGGCGTCGCAGTCGCGGATGTTGGCCAGGAACTGGTTGCCCAGGCCTTCGCCCTTCGACGCCCCGCGCACCAGGCCGGCGATGTCCACGAAGTTGATGCGCGCCGGGATGATCTCCTTGGAGGGGATGATGGCGGCCAGGGCGTCCAGGCGCGGCTCGGGCACCGCCACGTCGCCGGTGTTGGGCTCGATGGTGCAGAAGGGATAGTTGGCCGCCTGGGCCGACGCGGTCTGGGTCAGCGCGTTGAACAGGGTCGATTTGCCGACGTTGGGCAGGCCGACGATCGCGACTTTCAGGGCCATGAACTTCCAATTCCTATGCGAGGGCGCGGACTAGCACGTCTGCCGCCCCCAAACCAATTCCAGTGACGTCAGGTGTCGCCGCGGTTGCGGGCCTGCCGGGTGTCGCCCTTGTCGGCCGGGGCCAGGCGCAGGACTTCGGTCTGGTACTTGTCGTCCTCGCCGGCGGCCAGCAGGGGCGCGGCCTGTGCGACGGCCCTCAACAGGTCGATGACCCAGGGGTGCTCCACCTTATGGAAGTCCGACAGCACGTGACCCTGCACCCGCTCGGGATGTCCGGGATGGCCCACGCCCAGCCGGGCGCGGCGGAAGTCGGGGCCGATATGGGCGGTGACGGAGCGGACTCCGTTGTTGCCCGCCGCCCCGCCGCCGGTCTTCATCCGAAAGCGGCCGGGGGCCAGGTCGATCTCGTCGTAGAACAGCACCACGTCGGCGGGGGTGGCCTTGTAGAACTTCAGGGCGGCGCCGACGGAACGGCCGCTCTCGTTGTAGAAGGTCTGGGGCTTGAGGATCAGGGCCTTCACCGGGCCGTCGGGCGTGTCGATCTCGCCCTCGCGGGCCAGCCCGGAGAACTTCGAGCGCTCGGGCCCGAACCGCCATTGCTGGGCGATCTCGTCCACGGCGATGAAGCCGATGTTGTGGCGGTTCTTGGCGTACTGGGCGCCGGGATTGCCTTGGCCCGCGAGGATCAGCATGGCGCCAGGCGGCTCGGCCCCCCGAAGGGGGCCGGCCAGTCCTTAAACTGTGGTCGTGGCGGCGGCGGCGGCCGCGTCGTCGGTGGCGGCGTCAGCCGAGGCCGAGGCCGACGAACCGGCCAGGGTGGCGACGACGTAGTCGCGTTCGGTGGCGGGCTTGACGCCTTCCGGCAGAGTGAAGGCCGACATCCGGATGGTGTCGCCGATTTCCGCGCCGGTGAGGTCGAAGACCAGCTCTTCGGGGATACGGTCGGCGGGGCAGGCCAGCTCGACCGTATGACGCACGATATTGAGCGTGCCGCCCTTCTTGAGGCCGGGGGATTCTTCCTGATTCTTGAAGTGCACGGGCACTTCGATCTTGATCAGCTGGTGCTCGTCGACGCGGTACAGGTCAAAGTGGACCGGCTCGTCGGTGACGGGGTGCATGTCGATCGCCTTGGCGATGACCGGCTGGCTTTCCTTGCCGTACTTGAGGGTCACCAGGTGGCCCAGCAGCTTGCCCGTATAGAGCGCCTTGCGGAATTCGTTGGCCTTCACGGCGATGGCCACAGGATCCTTGTCGCCGCCGTAGAGCACGCCGGGGACCAGGCCCGCACGACGGGTCTCGCGCGCGCCACCGGTGCCCGTGCGATCGCGAACTTCAACGTTCAGAATGATATCGGCCATGGCCTTGCCTCAAAACGAAACCGCCGCGCGAAGTGCCGCGCGGCGACGGACGACCCTCCTGGGGTCGAAAGGTGGGCGTAAATACACAAAAGCCCCGCCCGTGGCAACGGGCGGGCGCAGATGTTTTAGCGCTTCTTGGTGACAGACTTCGCCGGCGTCTTGGCCGGGGTCACCTTGTAGCCGGTGGAGCCGTCAGCGACGTTGATCTTCGGAATGAACTTCGCCTCGAAGGGCTCGGTGTTTCCCGACGCCTTAATCACGCAGCGGCCGGTGTCCATCATGATGTGCTGGCCCAGGCAGAAAACGTCCTCGTAGTGCGGCTTGGAGACGGCCAGGCACTGATACAGGTTCAGCTTGGCCATGTTCATGCAGAACGCCACGTTGGGCTCGGCCATCACCGCCATCAGGGTGTCGACATTGGCGTCGCCGCCTTCGCCCAGGGCGGCGAGCGCGGCCACGGCCATGCCGCGGATCACGATGGGGCTGTAGGGCGGGGCGGCCGGTTCGGCGGTGAGCCCCAGGGTCGAGACGCCCAAGGCCGCCTGCTGCAGGCGCGCGGTCTCGGCCAGGTCGCCCACCACCGGGGTGGCGGAGAGATTCTTGGCCTGGGACAGCCGCAGGTCGCGGTTGACCACGTCGGACTTGGACCACTTCTGCTTCTGGATGTCGTAGGCCGACTGCTTCACCGCCTTGCCGGCGTCGTAGAGCTGCTGGCCCTCATTGCCGAGCGCGGTCTTCACCAGACCGGCGGCGCTGGCCGAGCCGCTCATGCCCACGACATAGGCCGGGTCCTTGAGGATCGCGGCCACCACTTCACGGCGCTGGTCGACATTGACGGCATAGGTGCGGACCCCGGCCACGAAGGCCGGATCCTGCAGAGCGACGATGGCGGCGTAGGCCGTGGCGCCGCGCTGGAGTTGCTTGGGCTCATAGGCCGCGCCAACAGCCACGCCCTTGGCGATCTGGTCGCCGTCGGCGAAATCGGGTGTGATCGCGCTGACGTGGGCCATGTAATAGCGGTAGGCGGCTGCTTGCTCGATCAGCTTGGGCGACAGGCTCACGGCCGGAGGAGGCGGGGCAGGCGGCGTGGGCGCGGGCTGCGAACAGGCCGACAGCAGGGCCGCGAAGGCGATGGCGGCGAGCGTGCCGGTCACGCGAATGGCAGAGGTCATCCTGAAGCTTCCCCAGAAGATAAGCGCGCGAGACTATAACAGATGCGCGGGCAGGAATGTGACCGCACGTCCTTAACCCTTATTGACCAAGCGTGGCCGTTTCAGGGTTGTGTCAGCAAGTCCCGTGCCGGAAAGCCGTTAGAATCGAGGATCAACCGTCAGTCGAACAGTTTCGACACGGACTCTTCATTGGCGATGCGCCGGATGGCCTCGCCCAGCAGCTTGTCGCAGCTCACATAACGCAGCTTGGACTTGTCGCTGGCGGCCTCGGAGGCGGAGATGGAGTCGGTCATCACCAGCTCCTTGAGGATCGAGGAATTGACCCGGTCGATAGCCGCGCCCGACAGCACCCCGTGGGTGACATAGGCCGAGACCTCGGTCGCGCCGCCGTCCACCAGAGCCTGGGCCGCGTTGCAGAGGGTGCCGCCGCCGTCGATGATGTCATCGAACAGGATGCAGCGTCGGCCCGAGACGTCACCGATGATGTTGGCGACCTCGCTCTTGCCCGGGCCCGAGCGGCGCTTGTCGACGATGGCCAGATCGGCGTTCAGGCGGCTGGCCACGGCCAGCGCCCGGACCACGCCGCCCACGTCGGGGGAGACGATCATCAGGTCGCTGGTCTTCTCGTAGTTTTCCTTGATGTCGGCGGCCAGCAGCGGCGCGGACACCAGATTGTCGGTGGGGATGTCGAAGAAGCCCTGGATCTGGCCGGAGTGCAGATCCATCGTCAGCACCCGATCGGCGCCGGCGCGCTCGATCAGGTTGGAGACCAGCTTGGCGGAGATGGGCGTGCGCCCCCCGGTCTTCCGGTCCTGCCGGGCATAGCCGAAATAGGGCATGACGGCGGTGATCCGCTTGGCCGAGGCGCGTCGCAGCGCGTCGATGCAGATCAGCAGTTCCATCAGGTTGTCGTTGGTGGGGTAGCTGGTGGACTGCAGCACGAAGACATCCTCGCCGCGGACGTTCTCGTCGATGGTCACCCAGACCTCGTTGTCGGCGAAGCGCTTTACCTGAGCCTTGGTGAGCGGCAGGTCGAGATGGGAGGCCACAGCCTCGGCGAGCGCTCGATTGGAGTTGCCAGCCAGCAGCTTCATGAGAACTCCCGCAATGTCTCGCCGATGGGCGGGGCTTGTAGCAGGCGAGCCGCCCGCGGCAAGGCCCGGCGGTGATTCAGACCAGCGTAATCGCCGACAGCAGTCGGCCGAAGTCGGGCTCGTCCCGCTTGAAAGCGCGGCGGTTGGAAAAGAACAGGGCCTCCTCCGCGCAGGTGTCGTTGCCGATCCAGGCGGCGGTCCCGACACCGGCGGCGGTCAGCCGCGAGACCACGAAGCCCGGCAGGTCGAACATGCGCTTCTCCGAGGTTTCCCCCGGCGCGAAGAACCGTTCGTGGTCGCCGTCCTTGGCGGTGAAGGCGGTCAGGAACTCCAGGCCGACCTCGTAGGAGGCCTGGCCGATGCAGGGACCGACCACGGCCACCATCCGCGACGGTTCGGCGCCCAGGCCGGCCATGGCGGCGACGGCGGCCTCGGCGACGCCGTGCAGCGCGCCCTTCCAGCCAGCATGGGCGGCGGCCACCACGCGCCCCTGCGCGTCGGCGATCAGGATCGGAGCGCAGTCGGCGGCCAGGGCGCCGCAGAGCACGCCCGAGGTCGAGGTGATCACCGCGTCCCCCTCCGGCCGCTCATCCCCCCAAGGCCGGTCGGCCACCAACGCCGTGGCCGAATGGATCTGATAGCAGGTGGAGAGCGCGCGCGCCGGCAGGCCGAAGTGCTCGGCGGTCCGACGCCGGTTCTCCGCCACATCGGCGGGGTCGTCCCCGGAGCCGCGCCCGACGTTCAGGCTGTCATAGATACCCGTCGAGACGCCGCCGGTCCGCGTGAAGAAGGCGTGGCGAACGCCGGGAAGGTCCAGCAGGGGCGAGGCGATCACGTCCATCTCAGGTCTCGAAGCCGGGGGGGACCAGGCCTGGGGTGTGGATGCAGACGACCTTGAACAGTTCGCCCATCTGGTCGGGGGACACCAGCCGCTCCAGCTGCCGCTCGATCACTTCGCTGCGGTCGGGACGGGCGGCGGTCAGGGCCTGCGCCCGTGCGCCGATCCCCAGCCGCACCAGGAACTCGCCCTGGGTGAGGATCGCCGCGGTGGCCGCGCCCTCCCTGGCCGCCGCCGTCAGCACGGCGGGGAAGTCGGCATGGACGGTGAGGTCGGCCTCGCCGGGGCTGGCCAGCGGGCTCTCCTTCACGTGGCGGCGCAGGGCCTGCAGGGTGTCGCCGAAGCCTGCGGCGTCGCGGCCATAGTCGATCAGCAGGGCGGCCCCGCCGTCGGTCACGATCCGCGCGCCGAGCTCTGAGCCCAGGGCTTCCTGGACCGGCGAGTGCTCCAGCACCGACCCGGGCGGTGCGTCGGGCAGGACCTGGCCCAGCGCCGCGCCTGACAGCCCGAAGGCGAGGCCGCCGGTGTCGTCCAGCCCGACCACCCGCTCGGCCCAGCGCGTGTTGGTCCGCACGAACTGCCGCGGTGGCAGGCAGTCCAGCAGCTCGTTGGCGATCAGCAGCAGCGGCGCCTCGCCGGGAACCTGCGCCAGGGAGCTCGCCCAGCTCACACAGTCGCCGAGCGCCTCGCGTTGCCGCGCCCTCAGCGGTTCAGAGGTTTCCACCAGCCAGACATCGGCGGCGGCCACAAAGGTCGGCGCCAGGCGCGCGGCCCGCAGCATGTCGTCCATCAGGGTCCCGTCGCCCGGCCCCATCTCCACCAGGCGGAAAGGCGCGGGGCGGCCCAGCCGCTCCCAGGTCTCCACCGCCCACAGGCCGATCAGCTCGCCGAACATCTGGCTCACCAGGGGGGCGGTGATGAAGTCGCCCTCCGCGCCCAGACCCGGGCGCGTCGCGTAATAGCCGTCGGCCGGATCGTGCAGGCAGGCGGTCATGTACTGGGCCACGCTCATCGGCCCGCTCTCGCGGACCTGGGCGATCAGCCGGTCACGCAGGCCCATCGGCTTCGATCTTGAACGGATCGCGTTCCGGCGGCTCACCCTCCACCACCTCGGCGACCTCGGCTTCCAGGCCCACCTCGGGCTCGGGCAGGGGCTCGCTCATCCCGCGCCAGATCAGCCAGGCGCCCCCGAGCGCCATCGGGATCGACAGCATCATCCCCATGGTCAGACCGAAGGGGAAGGCAGGCATATAGGCGTCCGGCTCGCGGACGTTCTCCAGCAGAATCCGGCAGATCGCGTAACCGAGGAAGAACATGCCGGCCACGACGCCGCGCCGGTTCAGCAGCTTGGCGTGGTGGGTGGCGATCCGCAGGATGATGAACAGCAGCAGGCCCTCCAGCAGGGCCTCATAGATCTGGCTGGGATGGCGCGGCATGATCCCGGCGTCGGGGAAGACCACGCCCCAGGGCAGGCTGGTGGGGCGGCCCCAGAGCTCGCCGTTGATGAAGTTGGCGATGCGCACGAAGAAGATGCCGATAGGCGCCGCCGCGGTGATCACGTCCCCCAGACGGAACACGTCGACCTTGTTGACCCGGGCGAACAGCAGGGTGGCGATCAGCACGCCCAGCACCCCGCCGTGGAAGCTCATCCCCCCCTTCCAGGTCTTGAACACCTCCAGCGGGTCGGTGACCACCAGGGACGGGGTGTAGAAGAAGACGTGCCCCAGCCGGCCGCCGACGATGATCCCCAGCGTGATCCACAGGATCAGGTCATCGATCTGCGCGGCGCTGGCCGGTGGGCCCCGCAGGGGCCAGAGCGCCTGGTTCCGCGCCATGGAGGTGATGTAGCGCCAGCCGATCAAGATGCCGGCGACGTAGCCCAGGGCATACCAGCGGATGGCGAACGGGCCGATGTGGATCAGGACGGGGTCGATGTCCGGGAAGGGCAAGGCCAGGGCGCTCCGAGAAGATGTTCACGCGGTTTAGACGGAAACCCCGTGGCTTTCATCCCCCTCGATCCCATATAAGGAAGCATGCAGACCCAGAACCCCTTCCTCGACGAGATGGCCAAGCTGACCGGAGCCGCCATGGGCCTCGCCCAGAGCGCCGGCGAAGAGGCAAAGGCCGCGTTCCGAGCCCAGGCTGACCGGATGGTGGCCGAACTCGACCTGATCCGCCGCGATGAGTTCGAGGTGCTCAAGGCCGAGATCGTCGCCCTGCGGGCCGAAGTCGCCGCCCTGAAGGGCGCCGAGGCTCCCAAGAAGCCGGCCAAGAAGGCCTGATTGCGCGGCATAAAGACCTAAACACACGAATGTGGCTCGCCCACCGGAAGAAGCCGGTGACAGGCGACCCGCGAACCAGATTAGTTTCAAGATCGCAGGCGATTCGGGGCGCGCTCGCTCCTCCGGACGCCGTACGCGAAAGGACCACGGGTCTTATGGACACGCCTCAGTCTGACGAAGACGTCCTGCTCGCCCACGACCCGCTCGATGTCGTTGAGCATGTTCTGCAGGCCGAGAACCTTCAGTTCGACCGGACAGAAGAGGGCGACCTCGCCTTCACCCTGGCGGGCGACTGGAAGGACTACGAACTCTGGTTCGCCTGGCGGCCAGAGGCCGACTGCCTGCAGCTCTGCCTGTCGGTGGATATCCAGGTGCGGCCCGAACAGCGCCCGGCGGCCTTCGAACTGGTCTCCACCGTCAACCAGCGCGTCTGGCTCGGCCACTTCGAGGTCTGGGACGACGGCGAGATCGTCTTCCGCCACGCCATGGCCCTGATGACCGGCGAGCGCCCGACCCTGGCCCAAGCCGCCGCCATGATCGACGTGGCCATGGAAGGCGCCGACCGCTTCTACCCGGCCTTCGATTTCATGGCCCGGGGCGGCAAGTCGCCGGCCGAGGCCATCGCCGCCTGCATGTTCGACACGGTGGGGGAGGCCTAACCCGCTATCCGAGCCGCCAGGGCCGGGACCCGCGCCAGCAGGTCCCGCGTCAGGGCCTCCCGGTTGGCCCAAAGTCCCAGGTACCAGTCGCGGCGCGCCGCCGCCTGGCGATCGAACATTCGCTCGTCGCGGACATAGTCCCACGCCGCGCGCGCCATCGCCCGACGCTTGTCTCCATTGCGCAGGGCGATCCGGAGTTGTCGGTCCCAGTCGCGCAGGTCGCTCGCGATCAGGCCCGTCTCTCCGTCCCGTATGGTGTCGCCATAGACGACCGGTGAGGCGATGGTCAGCACGCCGCCTCGCGCGGCGTCCAGGAATTTGGCGTCGCTCTTGAACGCTTCCCCCGGCGCGCCCTGCAGCGGGGAGAGGCAGATGTCACAGCCCGCCATCGCCTCCAGATAGGCCTCGTAGGGCAGGGTGGGATGGAAGGTCTTCCGCTTGGTGGGCAGGGCGTCGAAGACCGCCCGGTCGTGGACCACCACGAAGCTGGTGCGGGGGTTGTCGCCAATGACATTCTTCAGCGAGGCCGCGACCGCAGCCGGGAACGGCCCTCGGTTCGCCGCGCCATAGAAGACGCTGGGGGAACCGCTGCGCGCCGGGAACGGCGGCAAATCAAACACCGCATTGGCGAACACCTTCACCTCCGGGTTCCGGGTGCGGAAGGCCTCGGCCAGGGCCGGTGTGCTGGTCTGCACCGCGTGGACGTGGGCGAACTTGCTCCAGTCGGTGGCGGCCCGCGCCCGGCCCTGCTGCTGGGCGATGAAATCGGGATGGTCATCGACGTCGATCACCGCCACCCAGCCGTTGCGCAGGATGTGGGTGAGGTCCCCCAGCATCCGATCCTCGGTGTCATAGAACGGCCGCTGCAGCACCAGCACCTTGGGCTGGCCCGCTGGTGTCGCGGGCAGGGCGATGGGCAGGCCCTGCGCGAAGGTCGACTCCAGGGTCGGGTCGGCCGCCAGGGCCAGGCTCGGCAGCCGGCCGCGGATGTCGAGCAGGGTCGAGGCGAAGGCCGCCACGTGCAGGCGCAGGGGGTAGGGCTCAGGCAAGGGTCTCTAGCGGGTCCAGGTCTGGGCCTGGCAGATCGGGCCGATGCAACCCTCCACCTTCAGGGTCCCGTCGGCGTTGGCGCCGAGCTTGGAGCCGTAGGTCTTGCCGCTGCCGGGGTCGTAGATCTTGCCGCCCGTCCACTTGCCCGCACCCGCCGGTTTGAAGTCGCGGATCAGCTGCAGGCCCACGACCGTGCGGCTGCGCAGGGCCGGATCGGGATTGTTGACGTCCTTCTGCGGGCCGCCGGCCTTGTCCTTGGGGTTCTTCATCCAGGTGATGGTCCCGCAGGCCTTGGCCGCGTCGCTGGCGCACGGCGCGATGCGGACCTTCGCGGCTCCGCCCACGGTCTGCCAGTCCCCCATCACCGGATCGGCGGCTTGGGCGGCTGTGGCGGTCAGCAGGGCGATGGCGGCGGCGGGCGCGAGATAGGCAAGCTTCATGATGGTCCTCTCGTTTTTCTAAGCTGAGCCTTCAAATCTTTGAACGGTGGCTGAATAACGTTCCTAGCCGGGCAATCTGACGGTGGCGCGAAGGCCGCCCATCGGCGAGCGGCCCAGGGTGACGTCGCCGCCATGTCCGCGGGCGACGTCCCGGGCGATGGCCAGGCCCAGGCCAACCCCCTTGTCGTTCTGGTTACGGGACTCGTCCAGCCGGTTGAAGGCCTTGAAGGCCTCCTCGTGGCGATCCTCGGGGATGCCCGGTCCGTCGTCGTCCACCACGATCTCCACCCCTCCCGCCGCCCGTGCGGTGGCGGCGACCACGATGTGCTCGCCATGGGCGGCGGCGTTCATGATCAGGTTGGAGAGCGCCCGCTTCAGGGAATTGGGCCGCACGCTGGCGGTCAGGTCGTCCTCGACGGTCACGCTCACCTCGGCCCCGGCTCGCACCGCGCCTTCGCTGACCGCCTCGATCAGGGCCTTGAGTTGGACGGTCTCGACGGTCTCGCCGCCCTCACCGCGGGCGAAGGCCAGGTACTCGTCGATCATGTGCTCCATTTCGGAGAGATCGCGCTTCATCTCCCCGGTCCGCTTGGTGGGCTCGGCCAGGGCCAACTCCAGCTTCAGGCGGGTCAGCGGCGTGCGCAGGTCATGGCTCACGCTGGCGAGCAGGGCGGTGCGCTGGTCAAGGTGGCGCTGAATGCGGGCCTTCATGGCGAGGAAGGCCTGGGCCGCCTGCCGCACCTCGCGCGCGCCGGTGGGTTTGAAGAAGGGCACGTCCATCCCACGGCCGAAATCGTCGGCGGCCGAGGCCAGCCGCTCGATGGCGCGCACCTGGTTGCGGATGAACAGGATCGAGATCGCGGTCAGCAGCAGGGTCGCCACGGTCATCCAGAGCACGAAGATGTGGCCCTGGGTGGCGATGGCGCGATCGCGCGGCGCCAGCACCCGCATCACCCCTTGAGCCGTCTGCACCCGGATATCGACATAGGCGGGATACCGGGTCGTATCGAACCAGAACGGCGCGTCGATGCGGCCGGCCAAGGCCTTCTCCAGCGAGCGATCCACCACAGCGAACAGGGCGGGGCGGCGGCTCACCGGCAGGGTGCGGCCGGTCTGGAAGGCCAGGGACAGGCTCATGGACCGTTCCGCCCGGTCGGCGATGCGGCCGAAGCTCTCCGGCGTGGGGTCGTCCTGATAGCTCTCCACGGCCCAGGCCACGTCGCCGGCCAGCCCTTCCGACAGCCGGCTGGTCACCGCCTGCCAGTGGGCGTCGAAGAACACCCAGGTCACCGCCACCTGCATCACCGCCACCGGAAGGATGATGATCAGCAGCGAGCGGCCGAACAGGGTGGTGGGCAGGCTGCGCTTGATCAGCCTCTGTAACCGGACGGGCGAGAGCCGCAGGCGCATCAGTCAGGCGCCAGCAGATAGCCCACGCCGCGCACGGTCTGCAGATAGCGCGGGGTCTTGGGATCGCTCTCGATCTTGCGGCGCAGGCGGGTGACCTGGACGTCCACGGCCCGGCCGGACGGATCGACGGTCTCGCGGGCCAGCTCCATCCGGTCCACGGGTTCGTGCGGACTGCGGGCCAGGCGCTTCAGCAGCGCGACCTCAGCCTCGGTGAGCCGCACCGGGACGCCCTCGCTGAAGAGCTCGCCGCGTTCCAGGTCGAAGCTGCAGTGGCCCAGCGAGATCGGCCCGTTGGCCGTCGAGCCCGGCCGTCCCTGCGCCCGGCGCAGGATGGCCTCGATGCGTAACAGCAGCTCCTCGGGCTCGAAGGGCTTGTTCAGATAGTCGTCCGCCCCAAGCTTCAGACCCTCGATGCGGTCCTCCGGCAGGCCGCGGGCGGTCAGCATCAGCACAGGCGTCCGCCCGGCCATGCCCTTGCGTTCCCGCAGCCATTTGGTCAGCGAAAACCCGTCCTCGCCCGGCATCATCACGTCGAAGACGGCGAGGTCGAAGTCCAGGGTCTCCATCAGCTTGCGGGCCGGCGCGCCGCCGGGCGCGGTGGTCACCCGGAACCCGGCCCGGGTGAGGTACTCCTTCAAGAGCTCACGGATGCGGTCGTCGTCGTCCACCACCAGTAGGTGGCGTTCCCCGGTCTCGCTCATCGCCCCGCTCCCGTCTTTGTTCGCCCGCCCGCGAGCGCGGCCAGGATACGTCGGGCGCCGCCCACCCCGTCCAGTCCGCCGGTCCGATAGGCTCGCGCCAGCTGGCCGCGCAGTCGCTCTGAAATCCGCGCCTCGAAGGCCGCGCCCGCCTCGGTGAGCGTCGCCGCGCGCCGGCGTCCGTCCAGATCGCCCGGCGCCTTCTCGGCCAGGCCATGCCCCTCCAGGTCGCTGATCACCCGGCTGGCGGCCTGTTTCGACAGGCTGGTGATGTGGGCCAGCTCCTGCACGCCCAGGCCGGGCCGGCGCTTCATCAGGAAGGCCGCGCGCCAGTGGGAGCGGCCCAGGCTCAGGCCCTCGGCCTCCAGCCCGGCGTCGACGCCGGCCCAGATCGCCGCCTCGGCCAGGATCATCAGCTCAAGCCCGGTGTCCAGTTCCTCGTCGCGCAGGACCAGTCTCGGATCGGCCACGGCGCTCATTGGAAACCCCCAATTTGTTTGACGTCGCAGGCGCGGGGGTCTGTAAGGAGGCGTTCCCTGCAGGAGGTCCCATGTCTCTCGTTCCCTTCGATGACCGCGACGGATGGATCTGGCTCGACGGCCAGTTCGTAGCCTGGCGCGAGGCGAAGGTGCACGTCCTGACCCATGGGCTCCATTACGCCTCGTCGGTGTTCGAAGGCGAGCGGATGTATGGCGGGGAGATCTACAAGCTGACCGAGCATACCCAGCGTCTGTTCAATTCGGCGGAGATCCTCGACTTCGAGATCCCCTTCACGGTGGCCGAGATCGACCAGGCCTGCAAGGACACCTGCGCCAAGAACGGCCTGACCGACGCCTACGTCCGTCCCATCGCCTGGCGCGGGTCGGAGATGATCGGGGTCTCGGCCCAGCAGACCAAGATCCACGTGGCCATCGCCGTCTGGGATTGGCCCAGCTACTTCAAGCCGGAAGAGCGCGCCAAGGGCATCCGGATGTGCTGGGCCAAGTACAAGCGTCCCTCGCCGGAGACCGAGCCGGTCCACGCCAAGGCCGCCGGACTCTACATGATCTGCACCATCTCCAAGCATGCCGCGGAGAAGGACGGATATACCGACGCCATGATGCTGGACTATCGCGGCTACATCGCCGAATCGACCGGCTCCAACGTCTTCTTCGTGAAGGACGGGGTGCTGCACACCCCGTTGCCCGACTGCTTCCTGAACGGCATCACCCGCCAGTCGGTGATCGCCCTGGCCAAGTCCAAAGGCGTCGAGGTGGTCGTGCGCCACATCAAGCCGGAAGAACTGTCGACCTTCACCGAATGCTTCGTGGTGGGCACCGCCGCCGAGGTCACCCCGGTGGCTGAGATCGGCGAGTACAGCTTCACGCCGGGCAAGCTCTCGCTGGAGCTGATGGACGACTACGCCAAGCTGGTGCGGCGCGAACTGGTTCCGGCCTAGGCCATCACCTTCGCCTCGAGCTCGGCCAGCCGCCGCCGGGTGACCGCGAGGTCCTCGCCATAGGTCACCGGATCGGCGGCGGCGAGCGCCCCGCTGATGTCCAGGCTCTCCCGGTACAGATCCAGCGCCCGCATCCGGTGGCCGCGATCCTCGCGGGCGTCGGCCAGGCGTTCCAGGGCCAGGGACAGGGCGCGCCGGCCGCCGAAGTCAGAGGGTTCCGCCTGAACCGAGGCGCGGCGCAGGGACAGGGCCTCCTCATAGGCGTCCACGGCGGTGTCCAGGCGCTGTTCCTCATAGGCCACGTCGCCGACATTGGTGAGCGCGTCGGCCAGCCCCGCCGGCTCACCGATCTGGCGGGCATAGGTCAGGGCCTCGTCATAGGCGTCAGCCGCCTGGTCGGTCAGGCCCTGGGCGCGGGCGAAGTCCCCGGCGTCCTGGGCGGCGAGCACCCGTTCGTGATCGTCCCCCGCCAACGACGAAAGCCGCCTGACGATGTCGGCGGCTTCTGACCAGCGTTCGGCCCTGGTGTGGTCGTGGAGCGCTCGCCTGGCCTCGGCGAAGGCTCCCGGCGCCCCGGGCGGCGCGCCGGAGTGGACCTCCGGTTCTGGCGCGGCCTCCGCCACGGCCTCCGCCACCGGTTCGGGCGCCAGGGCCGCCACCGCCGCCTCATGATGGGCGTGGGTGGCGCCGTGGTCGTGCGCCGCCATCGGCGCGGGATCGTTGAAGTCGATGGTCATGGGGGCCGCGCCCTTGCGGCGCTTCTTGCCGCCGCCGCCGGAAGGACCGCCTGGGCCCTTGGGCATCAGGGCGGCGATGAAGATGATCGCGCCCAGACCGGCCGCGGCCATCGCCACGAAGAACCGCAGGCTCTCGAAGGCGCCCAGCGGGATCGGGGGAATTCGCCCCTCCAGCCCGCCCGGATGCAGAATGGCGTAGGCGACGCCTCCAAGCGCCAGCCCCAGCAGCATTCCAAAGATCCGACCTAGCATACGAATTCCCCCGGCCGCTCGCCCCCCAGGCGCCGACGGGGGAAGGTTCGGGACCCAGGGCGGGGGGCGTCGAGGCGATGCAACCGGCGGGGGATACGATGAGCGCGATCCGCGCGCTTCCTAGGCGAAGCGCGCGGATTCTGCCTCTAAATTAGCCAGTTGTAGGGGCGGGGATAGGCTTCGCCCCGCGACAGATGCACCAGGCCCAGGATGCACCGGACCCCGAACCAGATTCCCACGACGCTGCAGATGAAGACCCCCAGCATCAGGAACGGGATGCCCACCAGGATCAGCGAGAAGACCCCGCCGAACAGAACCAGCAGGCCCCCGATGATGAACCACCAGATCGACAGCCAGAAGGTGCGGATCATGAAGGTGTAGTGGCTCTCCATCCTCGGGCCGGCCGTGGCGCGGTTGGCATAGGCGATGATCAGCCCGATGAAGACCGTGAAGAAGGTCGCGAAGGTCAGCAGGTAAAGCACATAGGCGACGATCGGCAGGGTCTTGTCTTCGGTCAGGTTGACCGTGCCGGTGTCCAGTCGTTCACTCATTGACGGGCTCCTCTTCGTCTCGTCCAGAGCATGATGTGGCCCTGATTTGTCCCGGCGCCAGTTTAATTCGCGTCCATCTTTCCGCCACGATTGAGCCATGGCAGGGCTCCGGCTGCGAGGATCATCACGAATATCAGGCGGGCGGCCAGCGCCACGCCCAGGGTCCAGGCCCCGGCCGTCGCCGCGAACAGCAGCAACAGGAGGGCGCCGGCCCCCAGCAGGCCGATCATCCAGATCAACGGCTCGGCCATGGGCGTCCCGGCGTTCCGGAACCGTGCGCCGGGCGTGGTCACCGCGGCTGCGGCCGCGACAGCGCCGACGAAGGCCGCGAAGGAGGCGGCGCGGTTTTCCGGGCGCAGGCCGCGGGTGTAGCTCATCGCCGGAATGGTCAGGCGGCCGCGGGCGAAGGTCAGGACCGCCCCGCCCTCCGCGCTCTGCAGGCCCTTGAGTTTCGCCAGCTCGAACCGCCGCACCCGGCGGCCCCGCTGTTCGGTTATGACCTCCCCGTCCAGCGTCCAGACGGTCTCGCCCTGCAGGGGGGAGAGCCGGGCGCTGTGCGAGATGGCCATGGCTTAGCCGCGGACGACCGTGATCTCGACGCCGGCCGCCGCGGCGTGAGGGGCCAGCGCCAGGGGTTTTTCGACCCGCACCCGGGCCCGGGTCACGCGAGGATCGGCGAGACAGGCGCGGGCGAGCCGTTCGGCGAAGGCCTCCACCAGGCCGATATGGCCCTCGGCGGCGATGGCGCGGGCGGCTTCGCCCACCATCTCATAATTGACGGTTTCGCTCAGGCGCTCGGCGCCGGCGGTGGGGACATCCAGCTCGACGTCGACGACGAGGGGCTGGGCCTTGCCCTTTTCATGGGAATAGACGCCGATCTGGGCGTCGACCTTCAGTCCGGTGACGAAGATCTTGGTCATGACGATGCGGCCTTGGGCCACGGGTTGGGCTTGAGTTTCGGCGGGAATCTCCTGGATCGGCGAGAGGGCCAAGGTCGCGCTCCTTCAGGTCAGGTGCTGACCGGAATCGACAGCGATCATCTGGCCCGTCACCGACCGTGCGTCAATCAGATAGGCCAGGGCCTGACCGATCTCCGCCGGATCGACCGGGTGGCCCAGCGGCGTGGCGGCGGCCTCGGCGGCGAAGGCGGCGCCATCCTGGTGGATGGAGGCCAGGGTCGGGCCCGGTCCGATGCCGTTGACCCGGATGCGGGGCGCTAGGGCCTGGGCCAGCATCTGGGTGGCGCTCCACAGGGCGGCCTTGGAGAGCGTATAGCTGAAGAACTCCGCCCCCGGCGCCAGCACCCGCTGGTCCAGCACATTGACGATCAGCCCCGCGCGGTCGGCGGGCAGCCGGCGTGCGAAGGCCTGGGCCAGGACCAGGGGCGCGCGGAGATTGGTCTCCATGTGCCCGTCCCAGGAGGCGCGGTTCATGCTGGAAATGGCGTCGTCCTCGAACACCGAGGCGCAGTTGACCAGCAGGGTGACGGGGCCGAGCTCGTCCTCGGCATGGCCCACCATCGGGGCGGTGGCCGCCTCCTGACGCAGGTCGCAGGGATGGAGATAGGCCTTGCGGCCAAGGCTGCGGACATCGGCCGCGGCCGCCTGGGCGTCGTCGTCGACCGCCCGGCAGTGGATGGCGACGTCATAGCCCGCCCGCGCGCAGGCCTGGACCAAGGCCCGGCCGATACGGCGCGTACCCCCGGTGACCAGGGCCGCGCCGCGGGTGGTCTCCGCCATTCCGGATCGATCAGTCGAAACGGCCGAACTCGAAGCGGTTGAGGCCGGCGATCACGGCGAGGAAGGCGAGGATCGTATAGATGGCGACCATGGTCGGGCTCCGATTTGCTGGGCCGGTGTTAGCGAGACGGACGCGCCGTCGCAAGCCGACTTGTCGAACGCGTCGCCGCAGGGCCTAGTTCAGGCAAAATAAGAACGCCGGAGGATACCCCATGCCGCTCACCCCCATCGCGCCCGCGAGCCTCACCAAGATCGCGCTCGGCATCGACCGGCCCGAGGACGTGGTGGTCGCAATGGACGGCCGGGTCTTCGCCTCGGATCACCAGTGCGCGGTGGCCGAGATCTTCGCCGACGGAACCTTCAAGCGGCTGGGGCCCAAGGGCGGCGCGCCCAACGGCCTCAACATGGACCGCGAGGGCCGGGTGCTGATCGCCAACTTCGGCATCTACGACAAGGAGGAGGGGCCCCTCCAACGCTTCGATCCGGCCACCGGAAAGCACGAGACCCTGGTGGCGCAGGTGGACGGCAAGCGCCTGACCAGCGCCAACTATCCGGTGATGGACCGGGCCGGGAACATCTGGTGCGCCAACTCCACCCACGCCGAGACCTGGCCTCAGGCGCTCGATGGCCGCACCGACGGCTTCATCTTCGTGATGCGCCCCAACGGCGCGACCTCCATCGTCGCCGAGGGGCTGAAGTTTCCCAACGGCCTGGCGCTGTCGGCCGACGAGCAGACTCTTTTCTGCGCCCAGACCAGCGGCGCCGACGTCATGGCCTTCCCGGTGCTGCCCGGCGCCACCCTCGGCCCCGGCCGCCGCTACGGCCCGGTGCTGGGCAAGCTGCAGCAGGAGGTTCCGCCACCGCCGGCGGCGGAGTTGGGCTATACCGACGGGGTGGGAATGGACGCCGAGGGTAACCTCTGGGTCTGCCTGCCGGCCGCCAACAAGGTGGTGGCCATCACGCCTGGCCTTGAAGTCGTCACCGTCATCCACGATCTGTCGGGCGAGATCGTCAACCATCCCACCAACATCACCTGGGGCGGCGCTGATCTGAAGGACCTCTATATCGGCTCTATCCGCGCGGGTTACGTCCTCAAGGGGCGCAGCCCGGTGGCCGGCCAGCCGCACATCCACCAGTGACCCGAAAGTCTCCATGCCGTTGCGGAATACGGCTTTGGGGGCTTCCCCAGTGATCAACGATCACTAAAATGCTTGTTTGAAGTCGGCCCCGCCGGCGAGACCATCAACGAAATCCCGGGAGGACGCCCATGCGCGAGTACCTGAAGTTCTACATCAACGGCGAATGGGTCGATCCGTCGGAGGGCAAGACCCTCGACGTCATCAACCCGGCCAATGAGGAAGTCTGCGGCAAGATCTCGCTGGGCAACGCCACTGACGTGGATAAGGCCGTCAAGGCCGCCCGCGCCGCCTTCCCGGCCTGGAGCCAGACCACCCGCGAGGAGCGCCTGGAAGTTCTGGGCCGCATCCTGGCCGAATATCAGAAGCGCTTCGGCGACCTGGCCACCGCCGTGACCGAGGAAATGGGCGCCCCCGCCAACCTCGCCCAGCGCGCTCAGGTTCCGATCGGCATGGGCCACCTGGCCACCGCCGTGGAAGTGCTGAAGACCTTCAAGTTCGAGGAAGACCGCGGTCCGACCCTCATCGTGAAGGAGCCGATCGGCGTCTGCGGGTTCATCACCCCCTGGAACTGGCCCCTGAACCAGATCGTCTGCAAGGTGGCCCCGGCCATCGCGACGGGCTGCACCATGGTGCTGAAGCCTTCGGAAGTGGCCCCGTTCTCGGGCCACATCTTCGCTGAGATCATGCATGCCGCTGGCGTTCCCGCCGGTGTGTTCAACATGGTGCAGGGCGACGGCATCGGCGTCGGCGTCCCGCTCTCCAGCCACCCGGAAGTCGACATGGTCTCCTTCACCGGCTCCACCCGCGCCGGCATCGAGGTGGCCAAGAACGCCGCCCCGACCGTCAAGCGCGTGGCCCAGGAACTGGGCGGCAAGAGCCCCAACATCGTCCTTGATGACGGGGCCTTCGCCAAGGGCGTGGGCCGTGGCGTCGCCACCATGATGACCAACTCCGGTCAGTCCTGTAACGCGCCCACCCGCATGCTGGTCCCCAAGGCCCGCATGGACGAGGCCATCAACGTGGCCCGCGAGGCGGTCTCCACCGTCACCGTCGGCGACCCGAACGGCAACAGCCAGCTGGGTCCCGTGGTCTCGGAAGTCCAGTTCAACAAGATCCAGAAGCTGATCCAGGCCGGCATCGACGAGGGCGCGACCCTGGTCGCCGGCGGGACGGGGCGTCCCGACGGCCTGGACAAGGGCTACTATGTGAAGCCCACCGTCTTCGCCAACGTGACCAGCGACATGACCATCGCCAAGGAAGAAATCTTCGGCCCCGTGCTGTCGATCCTCGGCTATGACAACCTCGAACAGGCCATCGAAGTCGGTAACGACACCGAGTACGGCCTGGCCGCCTATGTGCAGGCCGAAGACCTCGCCGCCGCCCGCAAGGTCGCGTCTCAGCTCCGCGCCGGCCAGGTGTCGATCAACGGCGGCGGCGGCGACCTGATGGCCCCCTTCGGCGGCTACAAGATGAGCGGCAACGGGCGCGAGTGGGGCGATTTCGGCTTCCACGAGTTCCTGGAAACCAAGGCTGTCCTCGGCTACGCGCCGAAGCCCGCCGCGGAATAATCTGATCTTCCAGACCCCCGGGGCGCTTGCCGTCCCGGGGGTTTTGGTTCGCCCTGCCGATCAGGCGCGCGCGACGTCCTGCCGGCAGGCGTCTAGAGCTGCGGCCAGCACCTCCCGACCCAGACCATCCGGCATCGCTCTCGCCAGGGCGAGCGCGCCCACCATGCGCGCCAGCAAGGCGATGGCCTCAGAGCGCGCCTCCGGACCCTTCGGCAGCCGCGCGCACATTGACTCCACCATTCGCTCGAAGCCCTCGGCGAACACCTGCTTCACCGGCTCATCCTGCCGCGCCACGTCGCCGGCCAAGGCGGCGGCGGGACAGGTCTTGCCCGGCGACCGGCGCGCGGCCTCCGACAGGTACTGGCTGAGCAGGTCGTCCAGGTCCTCCACGCCGGCCCGGTGGTCGTCCATCTGGCGGAAAGCGAGGTCCAGGGCCTGGGCCGAGAGGTCGTCCTTGGACTTGAAGTGGTTGTAAAACCCGCCGTGGGTAAAACCGGCGGCCTTCATCAGATCGCCCACCGCCACCCCGTCAAAACCACGCTCGCGAAACAGCCTGGCGGCGGTGGTCACCACCTGGTCGTGGTTCTCCTGCGCCTGGGCGCGGCTGATGCGCATGCCGAATTCCTCTATGCTTACGATCATCATCAATAGAACGCAGCCTCCGCCTGGGCAATCGCCGTGAGGTTTGACAGGGTCACTTCATTATGATGATGATCATCATCATTAAAAACGGAGGCTCCCATGCCGCTCTGGAAGATCTACCACCCCGAAGACGCCTTCTCAGTCGCCGACAAGCAGGCCCTGTCCCAGGCGATCACGGCCCTCTACAGCCGCCTGCCCAAGTTCTATGTGGGCGTGGTGTTCCAGGCGGTCCCCAAGGACTCCTTCTATGTGGGGGGTGAACCGGCGGACAGGTTCGTGCGCATCTGGGTCGACCACATCGCCCGGACCTTGCCGACGCCGGAGGCCAAGGCCTGGTGGATCAAGGCCTGCGACGAAGCGCTGGCGCCCTTCATCGGGGATCGTGGCTTCGACTGGGAGTTCCATATCGACGAGACCCCCTTCGACCTCTGGTCCATCCAGGGCCTGCGCCCGCCGCCGGCCAATTCGCAGGCGGAGGCCCGCTGGATCGCAGAGAACAAGGCCTCGCCATACGAGCTTCCGGCCGCAAGCCCAGGCTGACGTCGCGGCGCCTCAAACCCGGCGTTGCCATCCCGGCCATCTGGTGCGAATTCAGACGGGCCGGGCCCCCGCCTCGAGGGGCCGGCGAGGCGGGAGGACCGATGTCTCAGGACATCTCGTGCGTGGCCGACGTCGCGCGTCATCATGGGCGCGTGCGTCCGGACGCCCAGGCCCTGTGGTTCGAGGACCGCGCCACCTCCTATGCCCAGCTCGACGCCCTGTCGTCGCAATGCGCCCGGGCCCTGATCGCCGCCGGCGCCAAGCCCGGCGACCGCATCGGGACCCTGTCGAAGGGCAATGACGACTTCTTCGTCCTCTGGTTCGGCTGCCTGAAGGCTCGGGTCTGCCTGACCCCGGTGAACTGGCGCCTTGCTCCGCCAGAGGTGGAGTTCATTCTCAAGGACGCTGGCTGCCGCCTTGTGGTGGTGGGACCGGACTATGCCGATCTGTTGGCGGGCCTGGACCTTCCGCAGCTCGAGACCACGGTGGTGTTCGGCGAGTCCTTCCGCGCCTGGCTGGCCGCACAGCCGGCCACCGACCCGCACCTTGCGGCCCTGCCCGATGACGACGTCATCCAGCTCTACACCTCGGGCACCACCGGCCTGCCCAAGGGCGTCCAGCTGACTGAGACCAACTACGCCCACTGCTTCGACGGCGCGACCAAGGTCTGGGCGCGGTTCGAGCCCGGCGACGGGGTGCTGGTGGCCATGCCGCTGTTCCACGTGGCCGGCGCCAATCTCGGCATGCTGGCCCTGCTGCAGGGCGCGCGCACCGTGGTGATGCGGGAGGTTGATCCCGCCCTGCTGCTCGCCCTGACCGGCCAGCACGCCATCCGTCACGCCTTCCTGGCCCCGGCCCTGATCAACATGCTGCTGCAGCATCCAGCCATGACGGGCGCCGATCTCACGACCCTTGAGCACGTCTATTATGGCGCCTCGCCGATTTCCGAGGAGGTGCTCAAGCGCGCCCAGGACCGCTTCGGCTCGGAATTCTCCCAGCTCTACGGCCTGACCGAGACCATCGGCGGCGGCGCCTATCTGCCGCCTGCCGCCCACGATCCCAAGCTCGGCAAGCTGCGCGCCTGCGGCAAGCCCTCGCCGGGCTACGAGGTCCGCATCCGCCTGGATGGACGGGACGCCGAAACCGGCGAGGTCGGTGAGATCGAGATTCGCTCGCCGGGCATCATGAAGGGCTACTGGAACCGCCCCGACGCCACGGCCCAGGCCATCGACGCCGACGGCTGGTTCCGCTCGGGCGACGCCGGCTTCTTCGACGCCGACGGCTACCTGTTCATCCACGACCGGGTGAAGGACATGATCGTCACCGGTGGCGAGAACGTCTATCCGGCCGAGGTGGAGAACGCGCTGTTCTCCCACCCCGATGTCGCCGACGCCGCCGTGGTCGGCGTGCCCGACGACCGCTGGGGTGAGGCGGTGAAGGCCATGGTGGTGCTGCGCCCTGGCGCCACTGGAAATCCTGCCGACATCATCGCCCACTGCCGGCCGTTGATCGCCGGCTACAAGGTTCCCAAAAGCGTCGACTTCATCGACGTCCTGCCCCGAAACCCCTCCGGCAAGGTGCTCCGCCGCGAACTGCGCGCACCCTACTGGCATGGCCGCGACCGCCAGGTCGGCTAGCTCAAGGAAAAGACCCATGGATCCGCACATCAAAGCCATGCTCGACGCCGCCGAGGCCGCCGCGGCCGGGCAAGCTGCGCCGCCGTTGGACGCCATCCCGCCCGAGATGATCCGCGCCGGCTACCGCATGCAGCGACAGGCCCAGAACCTCAACGCCCCCAAGGACGTCACCGCAACCGACATCAAGGTGGCGGGCGCGGACGGCCAGGTCCCGGCGCGCCTCTACGTTCCGGCCAATGCTCCGGCCGTGACCCCGCTGCTGGTCTATTATCACGGCGGCGGCTTCGCCATCGGTGACCTGGAGACCCATGACGGCCACTGCCGCCGCATGGCCGCCTATGCGGGCGTCCGGGTCCTGGCCATCGACTACCGCCTGGCGCCGGAGCATCCCTTCCCGGCGGGCCACGACGACTGCCTGGCCGCCACCAAATGGGCCTTCGATCATGCCGCCGAGATCGGCGTTGATCCGACCCGCATCGCCGTGGGCGGCTGCTCGGCCGGCGGCAACCTGGCCGCCTCCATCAGCGTCGACATGAAGAACGACCCGGCGCGGAAGATCGCCTTCCAGCTGCTGCTCTATCCGGGCATCTGGCCGGAGGAAGAGACCCAGTCGCGCAAGGACCTCGACGGTCCGGTGCTGACCAAGGCGGCGCTCGCCTGGTTCGACAAGTGCCTGGCCGTCATCGGCCACCCCCAGGCCCATCGCGCCATGCTCAGTCGCGCCGACGTTGCCGGCGTCGCCCCGGCCCTGGTGATCACGGCCGGCTACGATCCCCTGAAGGACGAGGGCCGCGACTTCGCCGCCAAGCTCAACGCCGCCGGGGTCAAGGCCGTGCACAAGGAGTACCCCGACATGGTCCACGACTTCCTGATCATGGGCGACGTCTCCCCCGCCATCGACGCCGCGGCCCACGAGGTGGCGGCGGCGCTCAAGGCGGCGCTGGCCTAATTCTCCCTTCCCCCTCGATGGGGGAAGGGTCGGGGA
>NZ_JBBKVV010000085.1:0-23296 GCF_037968635.1 Phenylobacterium sp. | reverse complement strand
GCCGCGCCCGCCGGACCCCGCCGTCCAGGTCAGCCGCACCGCCGCTCGGGCGCCCTCAAGGCCGGCCTGCGCGACCGCGCGCGCCATCCGCGCCTTGGCCTCGTCGCGATCCGGCGCCGGCAGGCCCAGCACCGCGCAGCCCGCCGCCATGCGGTCGAGGTGCGCCTCCAGCGCCAGCAGCGTCCCGTCCCGCCACAGCAGGGTCTCGAATAGCCCATCCCCCAGCAGCAGGCCCCGGTCGTCCATCGCGATGGCGTCGAGGGGGATCACGCCCCGGCCCCCATCGCCCGCAGTAGGGCGGCGATCTTGTCTTCCGTCTCCCGCCGCTCGGCGCGCGGATCGCTGTCGGCGACGATCCCGGCCCCGGCGCGGGCCTCGATGCGCCAGCCTTCCGCGTCCTGCACACAGGCGGCGGTACGGATCAGAACGCTGGAGTCGAAGGCCCCGTCGGCCCCGGCCCAGAACAGCGAACCGCAATAGGGCCCGCGCGGGCTCTCAAGCCCGGCGATGACCTTCATGGCCTGCACCTTGGGCGCACCCGTAATCGAGCCGGGCGGGAAGGCGGCCTTCATCAGGTCGAGGGCGCTCTTCCCCGCCGCCAGCCGCCCGCGCACCGTGGAGACCAGATGGTGGACATTGGTGAAGCTCTCCACCGCGAACAGGTCCGGCGCCTTGACGCTGCCCGGCGCGCAGACGCGGGCCAGGTCGTTGCGCATCAGGTCGACGATCATCAGGTTCTCGGCCCGATCCTTCAGGCTGGCCGCCAGTTCCGCCATCAGCCCGGCGTCGTCGGCCGCCGTGGCGCCCCGGGGCCGCGTACCCTTGATCGGCCGGGTCTCGGCGGCGCCGTCGGCGTCCACCTGGATGAAGCGCTCGGGCGAATTGGACACCACCGCCCGTCCGGCCAGCCGCTGGTAGGCTGCGAAGGGCGCCGCGCTCTGCCCCGCCAGCCGGGCCAGCAGGTCGAAGGGGGTCGCACCGGCGCTCAGCCGTCCGGTCCAGCGCCGGGCGATATTGGCCTGGAAGATCTCACCGGCATGGATGCGCGTGACCACGTCAGCCACCGCCGCCTCATAGGCCACGCCATCCGATGCGCTCAGCCCCGCCGTCAGCGGCCCGTGCGTGGCCGGCCTGGGCAGGTCCTGCAGCCAGCTCATCGCCTCGAAGGCCGCCTGCTCGCTGTCGGCCTCGTCATAGCCGCGCCCGACGGCGATCACCTGGCGCGTCTGGTGGTCAAAGGCGAGAACACTGGAATAGAGCCCCACCGCCAGGTCAGGCCAGTCGGGGTTGCGGGCCAGGCCCAGCGCCTCGACCCGGTCGCCCAGTTCGTAGGCGGCCAGCCCCGCCAGTCCGCCCTGGAACGGCGGTCCGTCCCGGCTGGTCTCGCCGCGCGGCCCCAGCAGGTCGGCCAGCGCCTCAAAGGGATCGCGGGGATCCTCGGCGCCCAGCGTCAGCACCGCGTCGGGCCGCCGCGCCAGATAGGACCACCGCGCCCGGGGCCCCTGCCCGCCGGACAGGAAGCCGATGGCCCACGGCTCACCGGCGAAGGCCGACAGAACCTGGAGCGGCTCGCGCCAGGACGTCCGAAGCTGGGCTGCGACGCGCATGGGCCGGGCCTTACCCGCCTGTGGGATCGAAGGAAAGGAGTCGGTGAGGAGCGTGCGCCCTGGCGTCTGGAATTTCGAGTCGCCCTGCGACGGAGCGACCCCCACACCCTACCCTCTCCCCCAGGGGGAAGAGGAGAAAATCATCGGCGAGTCTCCAGCCACCACCTCCTCTCCCCCAATGCGGGGGAGAGGGTAGGGTGTGGGGGCCGTCGAACCGCTAAGCCTCAGCCCACCACCCGCCGATCCCCGCCCTTGACGAACAGCAGCCCCACAAAGCCCACCAGCAACAGCAGGGCGATGGCCGCGAAGCCCCCCTGCTGGGTCTTGAAGATCTGGGTGCCGAGATTGACCAGGAAGGACCCCAGCCACACCGTCGCCGTCCCCGACAGGGCATAGACCCCGAAGAAGGTCCCGGTCTGCTCGGGCGGGGTCAGCCGCGTCAGCAGGGTGCGGCTGGACGCATATTGCGCGGTGACGAAGATCGCGTTGGAGAAGCCGATCAGGATGTAGACCACCTCCGGCCAGGTCCCGAACATGCCCGCCCACAGCCGGGTGTGGGTCGCCGGATCATAGCTCCACAGATAGAGGATGCGCTCGGGCGTCATGCCCAACAGGGCCAGGATGCCCAGCAGCGACATGCCGATCTCGATCTGCACCGCGCGCTTGGGGCCAAAGCCCGCGTCCAGCCAGCGGCCCACGAAGCCGCCGAGCACCGCCAGCACGCTGAGGATGATCCCCAGCATCAGCAGTTCCAGCGCCCCCCACCGCATCACCCCGGCCGAATAGATGCCGAAGTAGATCAGCAGCGCGGTCATGCCGTCGTAATAGAACATCCGGGAGGCCAGATAGATCGCCGCCTCCCGGTAGCCCTTCATCGCCTTGATCATCCGCCAGAGCTCTCCGGCCCCGCTGGAAAACGCCTTCAGGGCGGGAATCGAACTGCGCGGCGCGTCGGGTGTGAACAGGAACAGCGGGATGGCCCCCAGCGCGAACATCACCGCGGCGATCGGCGCCACGATCCGCTCGTGCTCGTGCATCAGCACGTCGAGGCCAAACAGCGGCTTTTCGGGCACGAAGGACCAGTCCACATGGCCGGGTAGGGCGAAGGCCCAGGCGCAGAAGATCAGCGCGCTCACCGAGCCGAGATTGCCCAGGGCCAGGGCCAGGCCCGAGGCCTTGTGGGCCCCCTCCAGTCCCGCGGCCCGGACCAGCAGCGAGTTGTGCAGCACCTCGGAATAGGAGAACAGAACCCCGATCAGCAGCGACAGCGCCATGATCGCGGTGACCGACAGGCCGGTCCCGTCCGGCTTGCCCCACCACATGGCGAAGATCGCCGGAACCATGGCCAACACCACCAGGGCCAGCCACCCCTTGCGCCGTCCCAGCTTGTCGATGGAGGCGCCCAGGAACGGCGCCGTGGCCATCACGATCCAGCCGGCATACTGGCTCCAGGCCGAGATGATCTGCTGGCCGCGAACCGGGTCCCCCACCATGGTCGAGGACACATAGGGCATGAAGACATAGATGGTGATCAACACCACATAGGGGTTCCGCGCGCCCTCGAAGATCGCCCAGGCCGTCCCGCCCTTGGACAGCGGCGCGTCGCCCCCCACCGTCGCGATCACCGGCGGATCGGCCACCGCCGCCACCCCATGCGTCTCACTCACCGGCATCCTCCCTGACCGCTCTAGGTGGCGGTTCGTGGGGGAGGTTACGCCCATGAGTGGGAATCGCCACTGCCCAGATGCTCCCCTCCTGGGGGAGCTGGCGCGAAGCGCCTGAGGGGGACTTTGACTCTTGTTTCGGGCGGAAAGGGTCGACGACGTCGATCCCCCTCCGTCCCGAGGCTGCGCCTCGGTCCACCTCCCCCACATCGCGCTATGCGCTGGGGGAGGATCTCAGCCCAGCTTCCCGTCAGCCGCCGCCAGAGCCGCCGCGCCATCGGCCTTGAACCCCTGGGCGTTCAGCGCCTCGCACAGGGCCGTCAGGCAGACCCGCACGTGCCAGGCCGTGGCCGAGGCGCCCATCAAGCCGATCCGCCAGATCTTGCCCTTCAACGGCCCGAGGCCCGCCCCGATCTCCAGGTCCCACTTGGCCAGGACATAGGCGCGCACGGCGGCCTCATCGACGCCGTCGGGCACGATCACCGCGTTGAGCTGCGGCAGGCGGTCAGCGGGGGCCACCAGGAATTTCAGGCCCGCGGCCTCGATCCCGGCGGCCAGGGCCTCGTGGCTGCGGGCATGGCGCACCAGCACCGCCTGCTGACCCTCTTCGAACAAGGCCACCAGGCTCTCATGGAGCCCATAGAGAGCGTTTATGGGGGCGGTGTGGTGATAGGTCCGACCGCCATCGCCGCCCCAGTAGGCCATCAGCAGATTGAAATCCAACAGCCAGTTGCGGACCTTGGTGGTTCGCTCGCTGATCGCCGTCTGGGCGCGCGGCGACAGGCAGATCGGCGACAGGCCAGGGGGCGCCGAGAGGCACTTCTGGGTGCCGGAATAGATCACGTCGGCGTCCCAGGCCGCGGCGTCCACCGCGATCCCGCCCAGCGAGGTGACACAGTCCACCACCGACAGGGCGCCGTACTTGCGGGCCAGGGCGCACAGGGCCGCCGCGTCGCTCTTGGCGCCCGTGGAGGTCTCGGCGTGGACGAAGGCCAGCACCTTCACGGGCCCGCCGGCCATCGCGGCCTCGACCTTGGCCGGGTCCACCGGCTGGCCCCACTCGAACTCGACCTTGATCACCTCGGCGCCGGCCCGGTCGGCCATGTCGGCCATGCGGCCGCCGAACGCGCCGTTGATCGCCACCACCGCCCGGTCGCCGGGCTCCAGCAGGTTCATGATCGCCGCTTCCATCCCCGCCGTCCCCGGCGCCGGCAGCGGCACGCAGGCATAGCCCGGCGCATTGAACAGCCGCGACAGCCCGGCCTTGATGTCCTCCATCAGGTTCTGAAACTCGGGGTCCAGGTGGCCGATGGTCGGCCGCGCCAGGGCGGCCAGCACGCGGGGGCTGACGTCGGAGGGGCCAGGCCCCATCAGGATACGGCGCGGCGGCTGGAAGCTCTGCATGAGGTGTCCCCGAACAAAATGGCCGGCGACGATTAGGCCGCGAAAGACCTCAACGCAATCTCAGGGCCATCCCCAATCCGCTCATCCCGGCGAAGGCCGGGACCCAGATTCAACCCCAACCTTCGATAAGGATCCCGTTTGTGTGGTTCGTGAGGTTCGTGGTTCCAATTCTTCCGGCGATGACACCGCCGAGACCCATGAGATTGACCACGAACCTCACGAACCACACGAACAGTGGATCAAACCCTGGCTCGTCAGATGCATCTGGGCCCCGGCCTTCGCCGGGGTGAGCGGGGTTGGGTCAGCGCAAAATCCGCGCCTCGATCTTGCCCCGCAGCGCGCTGTCCACCTCCAGCACCTCCTCCAGATACCGATCAATCCCGCCGTGGCTTTCGGAGATCGCCGCCAGGCCGTGGTCCAGATAGTCGGGGTGGACGCTGGCCGCCTGGCGCAGGGCCTCGTCGTCCACTAGCTTGCCGGTGAGGTCGAGGATGAAGGTGCGCAGGAAGTCGATCCGCGCCGGCATCCGCGCTTCGTTGTTGGTGAGCAGGTAGTCGGTGAGCGTGTCGTCGCGATGGACGCCGGCGATGTGGTGGGTGAGCGCGCAGATCAGACCGGTGCGGTCCTTGCCGGCCGCGCAGTGCACCACCAGGGCGCCGTCGCTCTCGGCCAGGGCTCGGAAATAGCGGCGGAACAGGTCCACGTGGCGCGGCTGGTGCGGCGCCACGTGGTAGAAGCCCATGCTGTCGGCCTGGAACCAGGCGACGTCGATCCGCTCGGCGGCCATCAGCCCTTCGACCCAGTCGATCTCGACACCCTCGATGTCGTTCTCGATCACCTGGCCATTGAACCCCGGCCAGCGGCGCGCGGGCTCCCGGTCGCGCTCGCGGCGGCGGCGCAGGTCGACGATGGTGGCGATGCCGAGCTGCGCCATCTTCGCCAGGTCGGCGTCGGTGGCCTGGCCGTGATTGGCCGAGCGATAGACCACCCCGGCCTTCATGCCGCGCCCACAGGCGGTGTCGTAGCCGCCGAGATCGCGGAAGTTCTCGATACCTTCAAAGTCGATGTGCCGGGTCATGCAAATCGTCTAGCGCCGCAACGCCGGGAAAGGCAATCTTGACGCGCCCCGATCAGGTCTCGTCGATGGGGATATCGTCGGGATCGAGGCCCAGCGCCCGCACCCGGGCCTCCCAGCGTTCGGTCGCCGTGTCGTAATAGTCGAAGATGCAGGGGTAGCAGCCGCGCCGGCAGCACTCCATCGGGTCGGGCTTCTTGGGCCGGGCCGGGACCTGGGGCTGAGCATCGGTGGGCATGATTGGGTGTAACGCCGGAGCGCCGGGGCAGGCAATCCTTCGCCCCATGACCGCGCTCGGTTTCAGGCCGGACGCTGCGCGTGGCTCCCCGGCGATCACTCATCGGTCATGGCGGCCCCGGACGTCCGCCGAGAGCTGTTGAATTTCCTCAACGAACGGGACGCCGTCGACCACGTGTCGGGCTTTGTCGGTCCGTTGGCCCCTTGCCGCGCACGGCCCCGGACGTTTCGGCGGTGAAGGCGGTCTTCCTCCATCCGCGGCCACCAACATGTTCAGCGGAACGGCGGCTCGTCGAAGCTCCGCAGCTTGCGGGAATGCAGCCTCGCCCCCTCCTTGCGCAGCAGCGCCATCGTCGCGATGCCGATCTGCAGGTGCTGGCCGATGGCCCGCTCATAGAAGGCGTTGGCCTGGCCGGGCAGCTTGATCTCCCCGTGCAGCGGCTTGTCGGAGACGCACAGCAGCGTCCCGTAGGGCACCCGGAATCGGTAGCCCTGGGCGGCGATCGTGGCGCTCTCCATGTCGATGGCCACGGCCCGGGACTGGTTGAACCGCAGGGCGCTGACCGAGTAGCGGAGCTCCCAGTTGCGGTCGTCGGTGGTGACCACCGTGCCCGTGCGCAACCGCTTCTTCAGCACCTCGCCGGTCTCCCCGGTCACCTGCTCGGCGGCCTTGCCCAGCGCCACCTGGACCTCGGCGATGGGGGGGATCGGGATGGCCGGCGGCAGGACGTCGTCCAGCACATGATCGTCGCGCAGATAGGCGTGGGCCAGGACATAGTCGCCGATGGTCTGGCTCCCGCGCAGGCCGCCGCAGTGGCCGATCATCAGCCAGGCCTGGGGCCGCAGCACCGCCAGGTGGTCGGTGATGGTCTTGGCGTTGGAAGGCCCCACACCGATATTCACCAGGGTGATCCCGGCCCGACCCTCGGCCATCAGGTGATAGGCCGGCATCTGGTGGCGCCGCCAGGGCCCGTCGGCGATCTGCTGCTCTGGGTTCTGGCTCTGCGCGGTCACCACCACCCGCCCCGAGGCGGAGAGCTGGGTGAAGGGGCTGCCCGGGACCCTGAGCTGCTCGCAGCCCCAGCGGACGAACTCGTCGACATAGCGGTGGTAGTTGGTGAACAGGATGTACTGCTGCACATGCTCGGCCGGCGCGCCCGTATAGTGGGTCAGGCGCGCCAGGGAGAAGTCGGCCCGCAGGCCGTCAAACAGGGCCAGCGGCCGGGCGTCCTCCAGGGCCGGGCTCCAGAAGCCGTCGGCGATCTCGTCCCCGATGGCCGACAGCTCAGTTGTGGGGAAGTGCCGGGCGATGTCGGCCGAGCCGATGTCGGCCATGGCGATGTCCACGGCCCCGTCCAGCACATAGGGGAAGGGCATCTCCTGGGTGGAGCGGCCCACGCTGATCTCGACCTTGAAGTCGGCCAGCAGCAGGGTGATCTGCTCGATCAGGTAGTCGCCGAACAGGTCGGGGCGGGTCACCGTCACGGCGTAGTTTCCGGGCGCCGAGAGCCGGGCATAGGCCCGGCTGAGCCTGGGGAAGCTCTCGCCCCGCGGCCAGGTCAGCCGCAGCTCCGGATAGACGAAGGCGCCGGCGGCGCGGACGGCCGGATCAGGTGGTGGGCCCCCCGCCAGGAAGATCTTCAGAGCGTCGCGCAGGGCGTCGACGGTCTGCTGGTACTCGGCGCTCAGCTTGGCGACGATCTCGGCCGCCTGGGTCTCTGGGGTCATGGCGCACTTTAGCGCAGGAAGGCCAAGGTTTCGAGACAGGTCACGCGTCGGGATGGACGCGGGCTCCCATCCCGGCGACAAGAACCGACTGGGTCGCTGCAAGGGTTTGCCATGAATCGCCTGTTCACCGCCTTCATCGTCGGCGCCATGGTGCTGGGCGTCGCCGTCGGCTGGGGCGTGAACCAGTACGCCAGTCCCGAGGAGGCCAAGACCGTGGCCTCCAACCTCTCCATCATCACCGACGTCTTCCTGCGGCTGATCAAGATGATCATCGCCCCCCTGGTGTTCGCCACCCTGGTGGCGGGCATCGCCCACATGGAAGACGCCGCCACCGTTGGCCGGGTCGGCGCCAAGGCGATGGGCTGGTTCATCACCGCCTCGATCGTCTCCCTGACCATCGGCCTGATCATGTCCCACCTGCTGCATCCCGGCGCGGGCCTGGCCCTGCCCAATCCGGACGCCGTGGCCGGCGCGACGGTGGACGTGTCGCACTTCACCCTGCGCGAGTTCATCACCCACCTGGTGCCCAAGTCGATCGTCGAGGCCATGGCCAACAACGAGATTCTGCAGATCGTCATCTTCTCGATCTTCGTCGGCACCGCCGTGGCCGCGATCGACGACAAGGCGCCGGCGGTCCTGGCCCTGGTGGAACAGATCGCCGCCATCATGCTGAAGGTGACCGGCTATGTGATGAAGACCGCGCCCCTGGCGATCTTCGCCGCCCTGGCCTCCACCATCGCCGTCCAGGGCCTGGACATCCTGGGCACCTACGCCGCCTTCGTCGGCGGCTTCTACCTGTCCCTGGGCATCCTTTGGGCCCTGCTGATCGGCGTGCTGATCCTGATCGTCGGCCCGCGCGGCGCCAAGCTGGTGGCCGCCATTCGCCAACCGGCCCTGCTGGCCTTCTCCACCGCCTCCTCGGAGGCCGCCTATCCGCGCACCCTGGAAGAACTGCAGAAGTGGGGGGTGTCGCGCAAGGTCGCCAGCTTCGTGCTGCCGCTGGGCTACTCGTTCAACCTCGACGGCTCGATGATGTACTGCACCTTCGCGGTGCTGTTCATCGCCCAGGCCTACGGCATCGACCTGTCCATCACCCAGCAGATCACCATGCTGGCCCTGCTGATGGTGACCTCCAAGGGCATGGCCGGTGTCCCGCGCGCCTCGTTGGTGGTCATCGCAGCCACCCTCTCCTACTTCAACCTGCCGGAGGCCGGCCTGATCCTGATCCTGGCCGTCGACCACCTGCTGGACATGGGCCGCTCGGCCACCAACGTGGTGGGCAACTCCGTCGCCGCCGCCGTGGTCGCCAAGTGGGAGAACCAACTCGAAGCGCCCGAGGACGAGGTGAAGGTGGCGTAGGGCGCCGACGACACGGCGCGGGTGTCCGAGTTGCGGCAAGCCAGTTGGCCTGACGCCTCCTGATCCCCATATTCTCTTGGACCACACCGGCCCCAAGGGACCCATGCACAACCACCTTCGAACCTTCATGCTGCTGGCGGCGATGACCGCCCTCTTCGTCGGCGCCGGCTATCTGATCGGCGGGCCAGGCGGCATGGCCATCGCCCTGGCTCTGGCCGTGGCGATGAACGCCGTCAGCTACTGGAACGCCGACAAGATCGTGCTCCGGATGTACGGCGCGCAGGAGGTCGACGAGCGCCACCCCGACCGCCTGATCGCGAACTTCGCCGCCGACGTCCATGCCCTGGCCGATGGGGCCGGGATGCCGCGTCCGAAGGTCTATCTGATTGATTCCGAGCAGCCGAACGCCTTCGCCACCGGCCGTGACCCGGAGCACGCCGCCGTGGCCGCCAATCTCGGCCTGTTGCGCATGCTGGACCGCCGCGAGATCCGTGGCGTCATGGCCCACGAGCTGGCCCATGTTCGCAACCGCGACACCCTGACCATGACGGTCACGGCCACCATCGCCGGCGCCATCTCGGCGCTCGCCAACTTCGCCTTCTTCTTCCAGGGCAATGACCGCGACCGGCCGGGAGGGTTCCTTGGCGTGATCGCCATCGCCATCCTGGCCCCTATCGCCGCGGCGCTCGTGCAGATGGCCATCAGCCGCCACCGCGAATACGGCGCCGACGCTGGCGGGGCGGAGATCAGCGGCGATCCGGAAGCCCTGGCCTCGGCCCTGCAGAAGATCGACGCCTATGCCCGTGGCGGGATGATCAATCACCAGGCCGAGCGAAATCCGGCCACCAGCCACATGTTCATCATCAATCCGCTTTCAGGCGAGGGCGCGGACAACCTGTTCTCCACCCACCCGGCGACCCAGAACCGGGTGGCCGAGCTGATGAAGCTGGCGGGCCGGGCGCCGAGCGTGACCGGCGGACCACGCCGGTCGGGAACCGCCGTCCCGGTGACCCCGGCCGAACGAGGTCCTTGGAGTAGCTGAAGCGCTTATCCCTTCACCTCGGTGATGGGGCGGTCATGGCCGTCCGCCAGCTCCTCGCGCCACTTGCCGTCCGAGGTCTCGAAGGAGATGGCGGCGTCCTTGCCGGGGACCTTCTGCTCGCGGGACACGCGGACGGCCGCGGCGCGCGCGGTGTCGCGATCGGAAAAGGTCTCGGAATAGACGCCGTCCGATCGGTAGGCCCAGCCACCGTCATGCTCGACGATCTCGTAGACAACCTTGCTCATAGCGCGCTCCGTCGGGTTGATCCCGCCGCCTGAACGGCCAAGGTGGCAAGGTCGATCCACAGGGGAGGCGCGCGGCATGACCGGAGCCAATCACGATCCGGAGACCCTGGCCTTCTATGACCGTGAAGCGGCCGCCTATGCCGGGCGTCGGCTGCCCAAGGCCTCGGAGCGTCTCACCGATTTCCTCGCCGCTCTGCCGGTCGGCGGTCGTGTCCTCGACCTCGGCTGCGGCGGAGGCCAGGACAGCGAGGTCATGCTGGCCCACGGGTTCGAGGTGACCGCCACGGACGGATCACCGGGCCTGGCGCGCATCGCGCAGGCCAGGTTAGGGCAGCCGGTTCGGATCCAGCTGTTCGAAGACCTGGACGACGAGGCCGCCTTCGATGGGATCTGGGCCAATGCGTCCCTGTTGCACGTCCCGACCCCCGGCCTGGCGAAGATCCTGGGGCGGGTGCATCGCGCCCTGCGGCCGGGCGGGACCTTCCACGCCAGCTACAAGGCTGGAGAGAGCGGAGGGCGCGACACCCTGGGGCGCTATTTCAACTTTCCGTCGGAGGCCGCCCTGCGGGACGCCTATGAGCTGGCGGGCCCCTGGGCGGGGATCACCATCAGCCAGGGCGTCGGCCACAGCTATGAGCAGGAGGAGCGGACCTGGCTGCTTGTCACCGTGGTCAGGCCAGCCTGAAGTCCCCTACTCCGCCGGCACGTTCTCGCCACGGCGGGTCAGGCTGCGGTCGAACTCGGCCCAGACGCCGGCGTCGCCGTGCCATTGGCCCTTGGTGGCGGCCTTGGAATACTCTGTCGAGCGGGCCTCGAAGAAGTTGGCGTGCTCGACCCCCGACAGCATGGACTGCAGCCAGGGCAGCGGGTTTTCCTTCGCCCCGCCGAACACTTCGGGCAGGTGCAGCTGGCGCAGGCGCCAGTCGGCGATAAAGCGGATGTAGGACTTGATGTCCTCCGGGGTCATGCCCTGGACCTCGCCGGCGTTGAACGCCAGGTCGATGAACTTGTCCTCCAGCCCCACCACCGTCTTGCAGCAGTCGATGATGTCGTCGGCCACGCTCTTGGTGACCACGCCGGTCTCGGCGTTGAAGGCGTGGTAGAGCTTGATAATGCCCTCGCAGTGCAGGCTCTCGTCGCGCACGCTCCAGGAGACGATCTGGCCCATGCCCTTCATCTTGTTGTGGCGCGGGAAATTCATCAGCATGGCGAAGCTGGCGAACAGCTGGAGGCCCTCGGTGAAGCCGCCGAACATGGCCAGCGTGCGGGCGATGTCGGCGTTCGTCTCAACCCCGAACTGCTGCATGTAGTCATGCTTGTCGCGCATCTCCTGGTAATCCAGGAAGGCGGTGAATTCGCTATCGGGCATGCCGATGGTTTCGAGCAGCAGGGCGTAGGCCGCGATGTGGATCGTCTCCATGTTGGAGAAGGCCGACATCATCATCTTCACTTCGGTCGGTTTGAAGACGCGGGCGTAGCGCTCCATGTAGTTGTCGTTCACCTCGACGTCCGACTGGGTGAAGAAGCGGAAGATCTGGGTGAGCAGGTTGCGCTCACGGTCGTTGAGCTTGGTCGCCCAGTCCTTGCAGTCCTCGCCGAGCGGAACCTCTTCGGGCATCCAGTGGACCTGCTGCTGCTTCTTCCAGAACTCATAGGCCCACGGATAGCGGAAGGGCTTGTACGCATAGGAGGGGGTGAGCAGGCCCGGCAGAGCAATTTTAGAGGCGGTCACAGGCGGACTTTCCAGCAGGACGGATTCGACGGACGACGCGTTATCGGATTAACTTTAGCCATCGATCCACGACAACATCTAGCGGCGAGTTAACGCACCCACCCAAGATGTTGTGAATTGCATGGGGATGAACCTATGGCGACGGGCCTCACACTCTATGGCGCGCGGGGCTCTGGGGCGGTTGCCGTCGAGGCTGCCCTGACCCTGCTGGAAGTCCCCTACGCACTGATCGACGCTGAAACTTTTGATCCCGACGACAAGGCCAGCGGCGACCAGGTGCTGTCGGCCAATCCCATGCGCCAAGTGCCGACCCTGGTGCTGCCCTCGGGCGAGGTTATGACCGAGAGCGCGGCGATTCTCATCTGTCTGGCCGACCTGCACCCCGCCTCTCGGCTGGCGCCCAGGCCCAGCGATCCGAAGCGGGCCCAGTTTCTACGCTGGATGGTGTTCGTCTCCTCGGCGATCTACTCGCTGTACTGGGTGAAGGATGAGCCCTCCCGCCTGGTCCCCGATCCGGCCGGTCATGGCTCCCTGGAGGCCCGCGTGCTGAACCGCATTTCCGACTGCTGGGGGATCATGGACAGCCAGGTCACCCCCGGCGGCTACATCCTGGGCGACGAGCTGACGGTGCTGGATCTCTATGTCGCAACGGTCTCGCGCTTCCAGCCACGCCGGAAACGGCTCTACGAGGTGGCGCCAAAGATGGGAGAGGTGGTGCGGCGGGTGGACATCGACCCAAGACTGCACGCCCTGTGGAAAGACCGCATGGGCTTTCACGAAGGCTGGGAAGGCTAGAACCTTTTTCCGCCTAGTGGCGCGGCTTGATGGAGAGGGAGAAGGCGACCATCGAGTCGTCCTTGGTGTCCTGGCCCCACACCATGTGCTGGCCCTTCACCTCGCGGTGGATGTAGCCAAAGGAGGTCTGCATGGCGCCCTTGCGCCAGCCGACGCCGAGTTGGGCGTCGCCGATCAGGGCGCTGGACGGATCGGTGGACCAGCCCGCGCCGTTCCAGTCGCCGTTGTTTCGCTGCATGTTCAGGCCCACGGCCCGGCCGCTGGCGGCGGCGAACAGGTACCAGCGGCCCTCATCGCCGAAGGCGGCGCCGTCGCGGACCCCCATGGAGCCGAGGCGCGACTTCAGGCCGTCGGAGGCCTTCTGGCCCAGGGTGAGCATGGCGCCGGCCTCGGCCGAGCCGCCGGCGCTGGACATGCCAAGGCCAGCATGGGGGGTAACCGAGACATCATAGTTCTCAGTTGCGAAACTGACAGCGTCGGGCCAATCGCGGGTGACGGCGATCTCATAGGCCTGGGCCTGGAATTCTGCGCGGTCGACGTTGATGGGCAGGCCGCCGGGCGTGCGCAGAACGCCCCCGATCGAAAGCCTCAGCGAATCGACCACAGCGCCATTGTCGGCCAGGGTGATCTTGCTGTTGTCCCAACGAACGGGGCCCGCCGGACCATAGGCCTCGCGATCCAGCAGATTGGCGATGAGGTCATCGTCGGTGCGGGGCGCATAGGTCTTGGCGTCAAAGGCCGCGCTCATCAGCTGCACTGCGGCGGAATCCAGGTTGAGAGGCGTCGACTGCGCGAAGGCGCTGGTCGCGCACATCCCGCTGCAAATCCCGAAGACGGTGGCCAGCCCAGCCATCGACCTCATGAGGCCCTCTCCCCTTGCCGTGTCGCCAAGCGCACAGCCTGGAGACATCCTTCCACGCCTGAAGAAGTACGCAACGGGAAATTCGGTTCCCGCGCCCAACCGCCACACCCCTCGTGGTTGAATTTTTTCCCGCAAGATCAACGCTTCGGCTTGATGGATACGGTGACCGCCACCATCGAGTCGTCACGGTGGTCCCATCCCATCAGGGTATGGGCGGCCTTCACCTTGCGCCGCATCCAGGCCAGGGACGACTGGATCGAACCCTTACGCCAGCCGACTCCTGCCTGGATGTCGTTGATCAAGGCGCTGGAGGTGTCGGTGGAAAGACCACGATTGCCCCAGTCGCCATTGGATCTCTGAAGGTTGAGGCCCACCGCCCGGCCGCTGGCGGCCGCGAACAGGTACCAGCGCCCCTGGTCGCCGAATCGGGCGCCGTCGGTGACTCCCAGGCTGTTGGCCCACCCCTCGGCCTTCCGGCGCAGGCGCACCACGGCCCCGGCCTCGGCCTCGCCACCCGCGTTGGAGATGCCCACCCCGGCATGGGGGGTGAAATCCACGTCGAACTCGCCGGCGTCCACCGCCCACAGCTTCGGCCACCCGCGGGTGTAGCTGACCGCATAGGCGCCAATGTCGGAGGTCACCGCCTGTCCCGGCCTGGGGGGCAGGGCGCCGGGGGTGCGGGCGATATGGCCAACCGATACCCGCAGGGCGTCGACGGCGCCCAAGGCGGGGCGGGCGAAGGCCATCTCGGTCACCTTCCAGCGTGCGACCCCCTCGCCGGGCACATAGGTCTCGGCGGCCAGCGCGTTGGTGCGATCCAGGGCGGTGCCGGTATAGACCGGCTGGCTGAAGGCGGGCTCGATCCCGGCCTCCACCGTCGGCCGGCCCACGGTGTCGGGCGATGGCGCGGTCGCGCTGAAATCAACGGCGACGGCCTCTGTTCTGGCGAAGACGGCGGCCCTCAGGTCCTGCCAGTTCTCCTGAAAGACCTGATCCCCCGGGGAGCTTTCCACCCGGGGCGCGGGGAACACTGCGGCGCCGAGGGCGGCTGTGGTCGCCGCACATCCGATCGTCACAGCCGTGGCCGCCAGAAACCGCATACCCACCCCAGAGGCGTCGCGCCTTTAAGGCCTCAACGATAACGCAGCTTTCCGCGTTTGGGGGCAGGCTTCTACTGGCAGGCGAGGCACTCGTCGTAATCGGTCTTTTCCGACGGTCCCGCGTCGACCATGAACTGGCCTTCGCCTCCGGCGTGGGCGGCACGTTGAACCGACTTGGAGCGAAGGTAGTAGAGCGACTTGCAGCCGCGCTCCCAGGCCTGCCAGTGCAGCATGTGCAGGTCCCACTTGTCGACGTCGCCGGCCAGGAAGATGTTCACCGACTGCGACTGGCAGATGTCGGGGGTGCGGTCAGCGGCCAGTTCCACCACCCAGCGCTGGTCCAGCTCGAAGGCGGTCTTGTAGACGTCCTTATCGTCCTGGCTGAGGAAGTCCAGGTGCTGCACCGAACCCTCGTTCTCCAGGATGGTGTCCCAGACCGCGGCGGTGTTCTGGCCCTTTTCCTCGAGCAGGCGCTCCAGGTAGGGGTTCTTCACCGCGAAGGTGCCCGAGAGGGTCTTGTGGCTGTAGATATTGGCCGGGATCGGCTCGATGCCGGCGCTCGTGCCGCCGCAGATGATCGAGATCGAGGCGGTCGGCGCGATGGCCAGCTTGTGGCTGAAGCGCTCCATCACGCCCATGTCGGCGGCGTCCGGGCAAGGGCCGCGCTCGGCGGCCAGGGTCCGGGAGGCCGCGTCGCACTGGCGGCGCAGATGCTTGAAGAGACGCATGTTCCAGGACTTGGCCAGCGCGCTTTCGAAGGGCACGTTCTGGGCCTGGAGCAGGGTGTGGAAACCCATGAGGCCAAGGCCTACCGACCGCTCGCGGATGGCGGCGTAGACAGCGTTCTTCATCTCCGGCGGCGCGCGGGTGATGAAGTCCTGCAGGACGTTGTCGAGGAAACGCATGACGTCCTCGATGAAGGTCGGATGGTCGCGCCATTCCAGGAACTTCTCGGCATTGACCGAGGAGAGGCAGCAGACCGCGGTGCGTTCGGCGCCCAGGTGGTCAGGACCGGTGTGCAGCATGATCTCTGAGCACAGGTTCGACTGGCGGACCTCCAGGCCCAGGTCGCGCTGATGCTGCGGCATGGAGCGGTTCACGGTGTCGGCGAAGATCAGGTAGGGCTCGCCGGTCTGCAGGCGGATCTCGAGGATCTTTTGCCACAGGCTGCGGGCGTCGACTTCCTTGACCACTTCGCCGGTCTTGGGAGAGCGCAGACCGAACAGCTCACCGTCGCGCACGGCTTCCATGAAGGCGTCGCTGATGGAGATGCCGTGATGCAGGTTCAGAGACTTGCGGTTGAAGTCGCCCGAGGGTTTCCGGATTTCCAGGAACTCCTCGATCTCCGGGTGGTGGATATCCAGGTAGACCGCCGCCGAGCCGCGACGCAGCGAGCCCTGGCTGATGGCCAATGTCAGGCTATCCATCACGCGAATGAACGGGATGATGCCGCTGGTCTGGCCCGCGCCCTTCACCTTCTCGCCGATGGAGCGGACACCGCCCCAATAGGTGCCGATGCCGCCACCGTTGGAGGCCAGCGCAACGTTCTCGTTCCAGACGCTCTGGATGCCGTCCAGCGAATCGCCGACGGCGTTCAGGAAGCAGGAGATCGGCAGGCCACGATCGGCGCCGCCGTTCGAAAGCACCGGGGTCGAGGGCATGAACCAGAGGTTCGAAATGTAGTCATAGACCCGCTGGGCGTGGTCGGCGTCGTCGGCATAGGCCGTGGCGACGCGGGCGAACATGTCTTGATAGGACTCGCCCTGCAGCAGGTAACGGTCTTCCAGGGTGGTCTTGCCGAAGTCGGTCAGCAGGGCGTCGCGAGAGCGGTCCACCTCCACCTTGCGGACCAGTTGCAGCTGCGGTCGATCGGCCCGTTCCGGGGCCGCCGTGCTGGCTTCCGAGACCGTCCGCAATACCGCTTCACTGCTGCTCATGTTCCAAAATCCATAACTATCAGGCGCTTCGGTCTTAGAACCGCCCCAACACGGCAAGCCCTACATCTAGTGGTCGCCTGCCCCAGACACGCAGCATATGGGGGCCGATGCTAATGACTCGTCAACGGGGGGAATGGACGCGTCCCCAGGCTTTTTCGTTAACGAGGTCTTAACGTCGCCTCCCGGCGATTGATCGGCAAGGCTTTCCGAGGCGCCTGGGGACGATTGCTCACGACAGTGTGACAAATCATCTCGCCCGCCGCGCGGGCAGTTTCAGCTTGCGCTCAAACGACCCCCGAACTATCCCCACGCCGTCACGGGGGAGTAGCCGCCTGCGGTTCCAGCAGGGGACGCGTCAACAGACTTGCAGAGGGTTTTCCCACCCCGCGCATGGCGCGTCCGGCGATTGAGCTTGGCGAGACCTTTGGCTTTCGTGTGCTGATCTTTTGCGGGGTCGGCGGCGCGGAAAGCCATTGGTTGCGCCCGATCCCGCCCGGACCTGTTCATGGAAGCCTTCCTCGTTTCGACCGGCCTCGTGGCCATCGCCGAAATTGGCGACAAGACCCAGCTGCTGGCCATCCTGCTCGCCGCGCGGTTCCGTAAGCCCGTCCCAATCCTGCTGGGAATCCTGGTGGCCACCATGGGCAACCACGCCCTGGCGGCCGCCGTCGGCTCGGTGGCCGGAACCTTCTTCGACGGACCCTGGATGAAATGGGTGCTGGGCCTGGCCTTCATCGCCTTCGCCGGCTGGGCTCTGATTCCCGACACTTTCGAGGACAAGGACGCACCGCGCGAACGGGCCGGCGCCTCGATTTTCTGGACCACCGTGGTGGCCTTCTTCTTCGTGGAGATGGGGGACAAGACCCAGGTGGCCACCGTCGCCCTCGGCGCGCGCTTCCATGAAGTCGCCCTCGTGGCGGCCGGCACGACACTGGGCATGATGCTTGCCAACACCCCGGCGGTGTTCCTGGGCGACGCGGCGGCTACCCGGTTGCCGTTGAAGGCTATCCGCATCGCCGCGGCGGCGTCCTTCGCCGCTATCGGCCTGTGGATCCTGATCTGGGGCTAACCCCTCGCCAGAGGCCAGATCATCGCGATCAGCGGCGTCCCCACCACCAGGACCAGCAAGGTCAACGGCGTTCCCAACCGGGGATAGTCGCGGAATTTGTAGCCGCCGGGCCCCATCACCAGGGTGTTGCATTGGTGGCCGATGGGGGTGAGGAAGTCGCAGGCCGCTCCAACCGCCACCGCCATCAGGAACGGGTCGGGGTTCAACCCCAGCTTCAGCGCCAGCGCCGCCCCCACCGGGGCGACGATCAGCACGGTGGCGGCGTTGTTCAGGAACGGCGTTGCGGCCATGGCCACTCCCATGATGGCGGCCAGGGCAAGCATCGGCGCCTGGCCCTGAAAGGCCACAGACAACCAGCCACCGATCAGGTCCGCCCCACCGGTGGTCTGGATGGCCTCCGACACCGGTATCAGGGCGGCGATCAGCACCAGGACCGGCCCATCAAGGGCGGCATAGGCCTCGCGCATCCGGATCGAGCCGATGGCGATCATCACCACGGCGGCGCCAAAGAAAGCGATGGCGACCGGGACCACCTGGAAGGCCACCAGCACCATGGCGGCGGCGAGGATGAGCGCGGGCGCCAGGGCGTGGCGGATGCCGCCCAGGCGCACTTCCCGCTCGGCCAAGGGCAACAGACCCAGCGCCCGTAGCGCGCCGGGCAGGCTGCGCTCGCCGCCCTGCAGCACAATGACGTCGCCTGCCCGCAGACGGACGCGGTTGAGGTGCTGGCTGAGCCGGAAGCCCGAGCGGCTCACGGCCAGCAGGTTCACTCCGTGCTGACCATGCAGGTCCGACCGCAGGGCCGTCTCGCCGATCAAGCCTGATTCGGCGCCCACCACGGCCTCCACGACCCGGACCTCTTCTGTGGGCTCCTCCCTGGAGAGCGGCTTGTCGGCGCGGGTAAGGCGCAGCTTCGCCCGGGTGATCAGATCGTCCAGGCCGTGGGGCTCGCCCTCCAGAACCAGGGTGTCGCCGGGCAGGATCTTGGTGTTCGGGTGGGGCTGCGACTTGCGCCTGCCGGCCCGCAGTAGGGCCATCACTCGCACTTCGTCGTGGGCCATGCGGTGAAAGTCCGCGACCCGGTCCTTCTCGTAGGTCCAGTCCTCTGGAACCTGAACCTCGGTGAAATAGGCGTTCGCCGCCAGGGCCGCGTCGATGTTGGTGGCGGGTGTCCGGCCCTTGGGCAGCATGCGGTAGGCGAAAGACAGGAACAGCACCCCCAACGCCGCGAGGCCTAGACCCACCGGTGCGTAGTCATACATGCCGAAGGGCTTGCCCAGGATCTGCTCGCGCACCTGAGAGACAATGATGTTGGGCGCCGTGCCCACCAGGGTGACGAGGCCGCCCAGCAGGGCGCCGAAGGACATGGGCATCAACAGCCGACCGGGCGAGGTCCCGGTGCGGCGGGCCACCTGCAGGGCCACGGGCATCATGATGGCCAGCGCCCCGACGTTCTTGGTGGCGGTCGACAGCAGGGTGACGGCGGCGGTCAGCACCGGGACCTGGCTCCGCTCGGTTTTCAGGTGCGGCAGCAGGGGCCGCAACATGGCCTCGATGATCCCGGACCGCGCGAAGGCGGCGCTCACCACCAGGGCGCAGGCGATGATCACGGTGATGTCGTTGGAGAAGCCGGAGAAGGCGTTCCTGGCCGGCACGACCCCTAGCAGCACGCCGGCGAGCAGCGAGACCAGCGCGATAAGATCGTAGCGGAACCGGCCCCAGACGAAGGCTCCGATGGTCACGGCGATCAGGCCGAAGGCCAGAGCCTGTTGATGCGTCATTATAAAGCCCCTCGCCCGTAGGCTCGGGAAACGCGCATCAGGGGTTGAGGTTCAGCAGGGCGGGATCGCCACCCTGGGCCGCGATATTGACGCTCACCGCGCGCTCCACCGCATAGCGCAGCAGGGCGTGCGGCCCGCCGGCCTTGGGACCTGTCCCCGACAAGCCCTCGCCGCCAAAAGGCTGTACCCCGACCACCGCGCCGATCATCGAGCGGTTCACGTAGGCGTTGCCGGCAGGAACCGCGGCGCGGACCTCGTCGGCGAAGCCCTCGATCCGGCTGTGAATCCCCAGCGTCAGGCCGTAGCCCGCGGCTGCGAGCGGGCCCGCGGCCTCGTCCAACTTGGCGGCGTCGTAGCGGACCACGTGCAGCACAGGGCCGAAAACCTCCTTCTGCAGGAAGGACGAGGACGGGATTTCCGCCAGCGTCGGGGCGAAGAAGACCCCGATGTCAGGCGCGGTCATCCGGTGAATCACCTTGCCCTCCTGTGTCAGGCGCGCCAGGTGGGCCTCCAGCACGTCGCGCGCTTCCTCGTCGATGATCGGGCCGATGTCCGTGCCCGGATCGGCGGGATCTCCCAGCACCAGGGCGTCCATCGCCCCGGCCAAGCCCTCAATGAGTTGGTCGGCTGTCTCGCGCGGCGCGAACAGGATGCGCAGCGCCGAACAGCGCTGACCCGCCGATCCGAAGGCGGAGTTGATGACGTCGTCGATCACCTGCTCACGCAAAGCGGTGGTGTCGACAAACATGGCGTTCAGCCCTCCGGTCTCGGCGATGAACGGCACGATGGGACCGGGTCGAGCGGCCAGGGTACGATTGATGGCCCAGGCGGTCTCTGTGCCGCCGGTGAAGGCGACCCCCGCACAGGCTGGGTGAGCCACCATGGCCGCCCCCACCTGCGCGCCGTCGCCGGGCAGCAGGTGCAGCACATCGCCGGGAAGGCCCGCCTTGTGAAAAAGCCGCACGGCTTCGGCGGCGATCAGCGGGGTCTGCTCGGCGGGCTTGGCCACCACCGTGTTGCCGGCGGCCAACGCCGCGGCGATCTGGCCGGTGAAGATGGCCAGGGGGAAGTTCCACGGGCTGATACAGGCGAAGACGCCCCGTCCGTGCAGAGAAAGCTCGTTCACCTCCCCCACCGGCCCCTTCAAGGTTTCGGGGCCGGAGAACTGACGCTCGGCCAGATGAGCGTAATAGCGGCAGAAGTCCGCGGCTTCACGGACCTCCGCGGCGCCATCGGCATAGGTTTTTCCGGCCTCGACCGTGCAGACGGCGATCAGCCGGTCGCGGTGAGCCTCCAGCGCGTCAGCCATGCTCCGCAGCACCTGGGCCCGCCCGTAGCCGCCCCGAGCGTCCCAGGCTGGCTGCGCGATCTTGGCCACCGCAAAGGCCTGGCCAATGTCCCATTCGCTCGCGTCCCAGGCTTGGCCGATCGTCTGCCGACGATTGCCGGGAGAGGTGCGCGGGGCGCTCTCGCCGGTCCCGGTCTCCTGACCCGCCACGATGGGGCGGCTGGTGAGGAAGTCGAGTTCGGTGACGGCGGCGGTGAGGCGGTCTCGATCCTCGGCGATGGAGAGGTCGACGCCGGTCGAATTCCTTCGCGCCGAACCATAGAGATCGATCGGAAGCGGGATGCGCGGATGCGGACCACCGCCGGCGGCCGCCACCATGCCCAGGGGATCGCCCACCACCATGGCCACCGGGGTCTTCTCGTCCAGCAGAGCGTGGACGAAGGAGGTGTTGGCGCCGTTCTCCAGCAAGCGGCGCACCAGATATGGCAGCAGGTCCTCGTGCCCGCCGACGGGGGCATAGACCCGCAGCTTCATAGGGCCATAACGCTCCATCGCCCCTGCGTAGAGGGCCTCTCCCATGCCGTGCAGGCGCTGAAATTCCGGGTCCACACTGGCCTGCCGCGACATCAGGCGGACGGCGGCCAGGGTGTGGGCGTTGTGGGTCGCGAACTGCGGATAGAGGGCTGGGGCGGCGGCGAGCAGCACGCGGGCGCAGGCCAGATACGAAAGGTCGGTGGCCGCCTTGGTGGTGTAGACGGGATAACCCGGCAGGCCGCCCACCTGGGCGCGCTTGATCTCAGAATCCCAATAGGCGCCCTTCACCAGGCGGACCATCAGCCGACGGCCGCTGGCCCGGGCGATGTCCGCCACCGCCGCCACCGTCTTTGGGGCTCGCTTCTGGTAAGTCTGGACCGCCAGGCCAAGCCCCCTCCAGGTCCCCAGCTCCGGCTCGCCCGCCAGACGCTCCAGAAGCTTCAGGGAGAGAACCAGCCGGTCGGCTTCCTCCGCATCAAGGGTCAGGTTGATGTTGGCCTGCGCCGCGATCTTCGACAGGCGCAGGACGCGCGGATAGAGGTCGGCCCAGACCAGGGCTTCCTGGCGCGCCTCATAGCGCGGCGACAGGGCTGAGAGCTTCACCGAGACGCCGTGGCCGGCCTCCGGCCCTTCGCCCTTGGCGCGCTTGCCTACCAGGGTCAGCGCGTCTGCATAGGCGTTCTCGTACTTGTCGGCGTCGGCGGCGGTGCGGGCGCCCTCCCCCAGCATGTCGAAGGAACAGACGAAGCCGTCGGCCGCCGCCCGCTTGATGGCCTGGTCGATGGTCCGCCCCAGGACGAACTGCTCGCCCATGATGCGCACCGCCGCGCCGACGGCCTTGCGGATCACCGGCTCACCCAGGCGTCCGGCCAGACGCCGGATAAAGCCCGGCAGGTCGGCGCGGGCTTCATCGTCCGGATCAATCAGCTTGCCGGTGAGCATCAGGCTCCAGGTCGAGGCGTTCACCAGCAGGCTGCCCGAGCGGCCCAGGTGGCTGGCCCAATCAGCCGATGCGAGCTTTTCGGCGATCAGCCGGTCGCGGGTGCCTTCGTCGGGGGTGCGGAGCAGGGCCTCAGCCAGGCACATGAGGGCCAGGCCTTCGCGGGTGGAGAGCGAGAATTCCTGCAGGAAGCTTTCCACCACCCCCTGCTTGGCCGCTCCCATACGGGCCGAGCGAACCAGGGTCTCAGCCTCCTGGCGAATCTCTTCCCGGTCTTCTGGGCTCAGAGGCCGGCTGGCGAGCAGGGCGGCCACGGCCTCGCGCTCGTCAACAAATTTATCCCGATCGAGATCATCCCACGACATGCACAGCCCTCAAATTCGGGCTGAAAATGCGAAAACATTGCGGAGAATACAAGGCGGGCTCGGAGAATTCACCGCCGCCGGACCAACTCGGACGCCACATAGCAAAAGGGCCCGGTCTTGCGACCGGGCCCCCCGCTTAGTTCGGCGAACCGCCGAGATCGATATCTTAGAAGTTGATGTCGATCGTCGAACGACGGTTCAGAGGTTCCTTCACGCCGTCGCCGGTGGGAACGGCGAGCATGGTTTCGCCCTTCCAATCGACTTGCAGCGAGCCGGCGCCGACGCCCTGACCGACGAGCGCGTCAGCCACGGCCTTGGCCCGACGTTCCGACAGGCGGACGTTGTAGGCCGGCGAACCGGAGGAGTCGGTGTGACCGACGACAACCACTTGGGTCGCCTGGCCGCCATTGGCGTAGTTCGCGGCTTCCGAAACCACCGTCTGGGCTTCCGGCGTCAGGACGTACTGATCGAACGGGAAGTAGACGATGAATTGCTTGGCTTCATACGCCGGCGGGGGCGGAGGAGGCGGGGG
>NZ_JBBKVV010000084.1:0-4618 GCF_037968635.1 Phenylobacterium sp. | reverse complement strand
GCCTGGAGCCAACTCACCGCCATGGTCCCCGCCACCGAGGACCTCGTCCTGGCCCATGGCGACGCCAGCCTGCCCAATTTCGTCTGGGATGGTGGGGTGGGGGTCAGCCTGATCGACGTCGGCCGCTTCGGGATCGCCGACCGTCACCAGGACCTTTCGCTGTTCCTGCGTTCAGCCAAACGCAACCATCCCCACGTCGACGCCGTACGTCTGCTGCGGACCCACTATCCTCTCGCCGATCTGGATGAGGCCCGCCTCGACTTCTACCGGTTCCTCGACGAGTTCTTCTGATGCCCGCACCCACGTTCGTCTGGTTCCGCCGGGACCTGCGCCTGGCCGACAATCTGGCCCTCGAAGCCGCCGTCCGCGCGGGCGGCCCGACCATCCCGCTCTATGTCCTGGACGAGACACCCGACCTGCGCGCGCCCGGCGCAGCCTCTCTCTGGTGGCTGGACAAGACCCTGGCCGCGCTCGCCGCCGACCTGGAAGCGATCGGCTCTCGGCTGATCCTCCGTCGCGGATTGGCCGCCGACATCGTGACACAACTCGCCCGGGAGACCGCCGCCGGGGCGGTCGTCTGGAACGCCGTCTTTGACCCCGGCTACCCCGCGCGAGACAAGGCCTTGGCGCAGACCCTGAAGGGCGCGGGCGTCGAGCCGCGTCGCGTCAACGGCGGCCCCCTGGTCAATCTGGATGAGGTGAAGACCAAGGCCGGCGGCCCATTCAGCGTCTTCACGCCGTTCTGGCGCGCGGCACGCCAAATGGTCAGCGACGCCTGGCCGACCCCCGCGCCGACCAGCCTACTTGCCCCGAAGGCCTGGCCGGTCTCCGACACCCTGGCCGACTGGCGCTTGAATCCCGCCACGCCGGACTGGTCCCAAGGCTTTGGCGACTGGCAGCCTGGTGAGACTGGCGCCCACAAGGCGCTCGAAGCCTTCGCTGACCAAGGCCTGAGGACCTATTCCGCCGACCGTGATCGCCCCGCGGTGGAAGGCACGTCGCGCCTCTCTCCCCACCTGCACTTCGGCGAGATTAGCCCCAAGGCATGCTGGCGCGCCGCCCAGGCCGCATCCCATCACGGCAAGGCCACCGACCGCGAGACCGAGAAGTTCCTGGCCGAACTGGGCTGGCGCGAGTTCAACGCCGCCATCGCCGGCCGCGCCGACCTGGCAAAAACCAACTTTGACCGCAGGTTCGACGCCTTCCCCTGGCGGGACGACTCCAAGGGGTTGAAGGCCTGGCGCCGCGGCGCGACCGGTTATCCCATCGTCGACGCCGGTATGCGCCAGCTCTGGTCTACAGGGTGGATGCACAACCGCGTTCGGATGATCACCGCCTCCTTCCTGACCAAGCACCTGCTGATCGACTGGCGACTGGGGGAGCAGTGGTTCTGGGACACCCTGGTGGACGCCGACCACGCGTCCAACGCCGGCAACTGGCAGTGGGTGGCGGGCTCGGGCGCCGACGCCTCGCCCTATTTTCGCATCTTCAACCCTATGCTCCAGAGTGAGAAATTCGATCCGCCGGGCGACTATATCCGCCGCTGGGTCCCGGAACTTGCGCGCTTGCCGGCCAAGGTCATCCACGCGCCCTGGACGGCGGAAGGCCCAGTGTTGGCGCGATCAGGGGTGCGGTTGGGAGACAATTATCCCAGGCCGATTGTCGAGCACGGCTTGGCCCGGCAGAGGGCGCTGGACGCCTATTCGCAGATGCGTTCGTTCGGCAGCGGCGCGGCGCGTCCCGCGTTCAACGAGAACCTCCCGCGCCCCATCGGGAGTGGCCGATGATACCGATCCAAATGTGCGCCGCGATGGGCGACGCCGCACCGCAACCTGCCCCAGATTGCGCTCGGCGCAGGCGATCTTGCTGTCGGGGCGGGCAAGCAATTTGTTGAGAACATCAACACGGAAAATCTTGGGGCGTTCGCTCCTTAGGCGGGTTTTGGTGGTCAATCATTGGGTCTCGAGTTTGACGGACGAGCCGGTATAGCGCTTCCACATGGTCCGCGAGATCCGATCCCCCCGCCTCGCAACTGACCGCGCCGTTCAAACCCGCGGCGAAGACCGTGGAAGATCACCGCCCTGCCCCAGAACATTCGCTCCTCATCGACCACGTGACGTTGCAACACTGAGGGCGAGATAAACGACATCCTGATCGACGTCAGGCGAAAGTGTGCGCAAGGAGTGGAGATCGAGGGCCGATTTCGCTGAAGACTTAGCGCGAACGACCAGGCGCGGGTTCGGGTCGCTGCGGGCGTCATAGAATCTAGTGGCCCAGACGCGCCTTCACAACCTTGCGCACCGAGACCGGGATCGCTGACGGAAAGTCGGCCGGCAATTGATTTTCCACTTGGTCAAAGGCTCTGTCGGCCGCTTCGCGCACCTCCGCCATCGCCCGATTGGCCACCATCGCGGAAACCCCGGCCTTGGCGGCGGTCTGTTCCAGGTGTCGCGGCTGAATATCCAGCACGCCGTAGTGTCGCCGATCGCCCAGGGCCATGGCCAGTTTGAACTGGCGGTGGGTTATCTGTTTGCGGTCGAAGGCTGGCTGGGCGGTCATCACGTCATAGATCGGTGTCAATCGATAGCGGCCGCCCGGGCCAAGGAAGAGGCTGAAGTTCTTGGCGTGACCGTCCGTGGCGCCGATGAGCCAGAACAAAATCTGCGTCTTGAACAGGGTGAGCAGGTCTTCATTCGGCGTATCGCTGCCCTTAAGCAGTTTGGCGATGGCCGCCACGCCCGGCCCGCCTTGGTCTTCGTATTTGAGCGTAGGCGGGACCGACAAGGCCTGGCAGCAATCCTCCTGGGGCAGGCGCAGCATGCGGCCATCCTTCGTCAATCGGCGGTCGAAGCGTTCGACAACCAGAGCCTTGGCGTCGCCGAAACGGCCGATGCCGACCGTCGGGGTTTCCAGGCCAAAGGCCGCCATCAACGTCAGGCAGTAGTACTCGTTCTCGACGCTGTCGGTCATGTCGATGCCGTTGTGAAGACGGCCGATGGGCGGCTTGAAGATGTGCGTGGTCGCCGTTGCGCCCCGCGGCTTGCACCACTGCCCCTGGTGCATCAGCAAGGCCGTCTTTTCCTGGGCGCCTGCGACGGAGATACGGAACTCATCTTCCACATTTAGGCCTAGCGGCGCGCGTTCCAGATTGTTGAGGATCGCCGCAATATCCGCCTCGTTGACCGGCTCGCCACGGATAGCGGTGGAGTCGGTCGGCACTTCATCCTCGGGCATGAACTGCATGGCGCCCACACAGTCGCGGCCGATCTTGGCCAGCAGACTGAAGGCGTCCACCCCTGCTGCCCCCATCCTTTCGGCCACGCGGTTGCGTATGGCGGGCGAGTCCGGCAACAGGTTCTCGAACACCGCCGCAACCGGCGCCCCAATGTAACGATCCTCGCGCAGGGGCAGGGACAGGGACACCGCAATGGCGCCCGGTTGGTCAAGCCAGCTTTGCTCGTAGCGAAATTCAATCGCTCCGCTGGATTGCTTGAGCAGCCTGCCGACCCGGCGGTTGTTCATATAGACCGCCAGCGGCGCATGAGCCGGCCTGCGTGCCATTAGAACAGATCCTCGATATCTTGGCTGGCATCACTGTTGCGCGGCACTAGATTCAATTCCAGATTGAGCGCCGCCAGCAGGGTGCACAGAGTGCTGACCTTGGTGGCCCCCTCTCCTGCCTCGATTTCGGAAATGGTCGCCTGACGAAGGCCTGACACGAGCGCGACTTCAGTTTGAGTCAGTTTGGTGCGAACCCTCGCTTCGCGTAGGGCGTGGCCGAGTTGTTTGGGTGTGCGAATGACGGAATTCATGGCGGGCCTCCATACGGATTGGCGTATAATGCCATATTATACGAATTGGCGTATAACGCGTCACTATACCCTAACTCGTATAAAGTGAGTTTATGCGTCTTAGCGTATAAACTGGCTCTGCTGCCCACACTGAACCGCTGAAGTATCCGCCGGATAGATAGCCAACAGCGTGTGAGCACCGTTCTTGGCCAACACGATCAGAATCTGACCAGAGCCAAGCCGACGTGCTCGGCTGCAGATACGGACGACCTACCCAATGGTGCGCGCCGGATCGCCGCTGGCCGCAGGCGTGTAGGGCGCGTCTCGCCATTGAGGTCCTGGCGCATGGCCAAGCCCGTGGCTATCGTGACGGACTATCTGTTGGGGGACAGAGTTATGGGGAATGCGGGCGGGCGTGTCAGGGCGCGCGGAAGGACGTTTGTCCTGGGCTTGGCCGCCCTCAGCATCATGGCGACCTCCGCCGAAGCTGCGGCCAAACGTCGACGGCCGGCCGCAAAGCCCGCCCCCGCACCAGAGGCTCCCGTGGATCCCCACGCCGCCGAACACGCCCAAATCAGCGCTTGGCGCGACCGGCTGCTGTCATCGAGCTTCGCCCCGGAACGAACTCTGGCCATCCTGGCCGACGGAACAATGCCGAGGTTCGGCCAGAGGGGCTGTGACAAGGAGGCGCCGGTCGCCACGGTCGCACTGGAGATCCGGCCCAAGGCAAAAAAGGGCCGCCCGGGCGAGGACCACAAGATGATCGGCTACAGAGGCGACAGCGGCGCGTGGTGCATGGCCGCGGGCGTTGGGGTGATCACCTTCGA
>NZ_JBBKVV010000083.1:0-17761 GCF_037968635.1 Phenylobacterium sp. | reverse complement strand
CCCCGGCCCCGGCCCCGGCCAGGACAGACGAGCGCCGCCAACGGCCGGCCACGGAGAACCCGACCTGGGCCACCGACAGCACCAGGGCGAGGATCAGGGCGAAGGCGCCGGTCTCGGTGATCATGTGACGGGGGACTTGCTCGGAGTGTCGTAGGTCGGCGTCTCGCCATCGCCGCGCCATTCGCCCTGGTCCTTCAGGGCCTTGGAGACCTCGCGGGGCATGTAGCGTTCGTCGTGCTTGGCCAGCACCTGCTTGGCCTGGAAGACGCCGTCCTGCCGATAGGCGCCGGTGGCGACGATCCCCTGGCCTTCGCGGAACAGGTCAGGCAGGTCGCCCTGGAACACCACCTTGTCGGCGGTGGTCTGGTCGCGGACGGTGAACTCCACCCGGCCGTCGGGATGTTTCACGACGCTGCCGGTCTCCACCAGGCCGCCGAGTTGCACGGTGCGCCCGACGGGGGGCTTGGCGGCGGCGGCCTGGCTGGGGGTGTAGAAGAAGGAAATGGAGTCCGAGAGGCCCCAGAGGGTCAGGCCGACAGCGAGCGCCAACACCGGGGCGATGGCCGCCAGCAGGGTCAGGCGGCGGCGCGCCTTGGGGGACTTGGGCAGCCAGCCGCTCATCGCATGGGTTCCGTCTTGGCGGCCGCGTCGAGGGCCTGGAGCAATTCAGGATCGGCGGCGAACCGCTTGCGGGCGGCAGCCAGGGCCGTGTCGCGCTTCTCGGTCTCGCCGAGCACGGCGTAGGACTTCACCAGCCGCACCCAGCCCTCGCCGTCGCTGGGATTGGCCTGCAGCTTGGCGGCGAGGCCGGCGACCATGCCGCGGATGGCGTCCATCTCCGGCGCGGCGGGCGCGGCTGTGGGCGCGGGGCCATTCTCCGCCTCGGAGATGGCCGACGCGAGCGCGCCACGGCGGGGATCGGTCATCGGCAGGTCAGCCTGCAGGGCGCGCCAGGCGGCGACACCCCCGGCCTTGTCACCGGCGGCGATGCGGGCGCGGGCCAGGTGGAAGCGTGGGGTGACGGCCTTGGGGTCGAGTTTCAGGGCCATCTCGAAGGCGCGCCTGGCCTGGGGTGTGACCTCGCCGCCGCCCTGGGCCACCAGGGCCTCCCCCAGCAGTTCCCAGAGGTCGGCGCGTTGCGGCGCGAGTTCGATGGCGCGGCGCAGGGCCCGCGCGGCGCCCGACGGGTTGTCAGAGGCGGCGTGGGCCATGGCCAGGTAGTGGAAGCCCTCGGGGTCCTTGGGCCGCTCCCGCGTCAGGGCCTGGAGGACGGCGGCCATTTCCGGGGCCGAGAGCGTGGCCGGATCGGTGGCGCGCCACCCCGCCAGCCGGGACTTGAACCCCTGGTCGGTGAAGCCGGGCGAGCCCAAAGAAAGATAGAGGCCAAGCGCGAGGAGCGGGACCAGGCCCGCCACCGCTAGCACCGGCTTGCGCAGACGCGCGTCGGCGGTCCAAGGCCTAGCCTGAGCATCGGCGGCATGGAGCAGGCGCCGGGCGGCCTCGGCATGGGCGCCCTTGCGTTCGCCCTCGACGATCAGGCCCCGGTCGGCGAGGTCGTCGATCTCGGTGAGCTGACGGCGATAGAGGGCCAGCGTCGGGTCCTGGGACCCGGCGTTCAGCGCGGCTTGCGCGGCGGCATGCAGGACAAGCCCAGCCGCGGCGGCGGAGATCAGGCCGGCGGCCACCCAAAAGGCGATCATGAGGGGCGTTTAGACGAAACCGTGAGGAAGCGCGAGGCCTTGTGGCTATGCGGCCGCGGGCTTGGCGACGGCCAGGGCGGCGGTGGCGCGGCGGCGGATGACGTCGCCGGTGCGGGGGTCGCGCAGCAGGGTCGAGAAGTCGGCGGCGACGCCCAGGAAGACGCGGGCCTCCTCGAGATCGGGGACCTCACCATCGCGCAGCAGGGACAGGGCCTCTTCCACATAGTCGTCGATGGTCTCACCGACGGTTTCCACCACCTTGGCGCGGGTGGAGGCGAAGCCGCCGTAGTTGGCGCTGGAACGCACGGCCTCGATGAAGGTCAGCAGGGTGGTGGCGCGGGTGACCGCCTTCTCGTCGGGCGCACCCGTGAGGCGGGGCAGGCTTTTCATCACGCGGGCGACGCGCACCTTGTGGGACGGCAGGGCCAGGCCGATGACCTTGTCGGACTCGCGCAGGCGGCCCTCGACCACGGCGGCCAAGGCCTTTTTCTGCTTCTGGACGCGGCCGCCCCAGCCGCCCTCCTTGCCGAGCTGGATGGAGTTCTCGATCTCGGCGATCTGCAGGGTGATCAGTTCGACGACAGCGCCGGCGCCACGGCCGGCCTCGGGACCGCCGCTCAGGTCAAGCTGAGCCACCTTGGTGAGGTTCTTGTCGATCTCATCCATCAGCTGCTCGGCGAAGACCGAGAATTCGGAGGCCGCGAGATATTGTTCGGTGGGGTGGTCCATCACCGCCGAGACGATGCGCAGGATCGTCCAGGGCTCGGCCAGCTGGGCGGCCAGCATCTCGAAGAACCGGGGCCCCGCGTCGTCGGAGATGGCCACGGCGTCCTTGTAGGCCAGGCGCGCGGCGGCGGCGCGTTCCTCGGTGGTGCGGCTGATCCAGTCGGGTAGGCGCAGGATCGCGTCACGGATGATGGGCGACAGCGCCAGGCAGGACAGCAACAGTTCGGCGCCGCCCTCACGGCTGGCGTCAGCCAGGTCGGCGGCGGCGGCGAAGTCGCGCTGCTCGCGCTCGCGCAGACCGTCGGCGGCGGCGGTCACCAGCAGATCGAAGGGCTCGGTGGAGGTCTCGTCAGCCCGGTAGTCGGCCAGAGTCCGCTCGGCCTTCAGAACCTCGGTCGGGCAGGAGTCCTTCAGGCCGCGCCAGATGAGGGCCATCACGCGGGGCGGGAAACTTATGTGGCCCTGCTCGACCGCTCCGGCCACGCACAGGGGGGCGATGGGGGACAGGACAGCATTGCGCAGGCGGCGGTCAGCGACCTCGCTCTCCACCAGACGGCGGACGCCGGCCAGGACCGAGTCGCCGGAGGCGGCGGCCAGCGCGTTCTGCAAGCCGCCCACGATCTTGTCGGGCGCCGACTCGACAAGGTGGCGGACGATTTCGATCTTGCGGTCGGACAGACCGGGCATTGCGGCGCTCCAGACGCGATCAGGACACGCGTCGATGGAGAACATGGTTCCGAGCGGGTTAAGGCTTTCCAAAGACTGAGGAATCAGGCCTCCGCCCGAGGAAGCTCCAAAACCACCGCGAGGCCGCCAAGCCTTGCCTCGTCAAGCATGAGCGAACCGCCATAGGCGCGGGCGAGCTCGTCGATGATGTTCAGGCCGAGCCCCGAGCCGGGGGCGCTTTCGTCCAGCCGGGCGCCGCGCTGGATCGCCGCCTCACGCTCGGTGGGCGAGAGGCCCGGCCCATCGTCCTCGACGGAAAGCCTTAGCCGCTCGGGGGAAATCATCTCGGTGCGGACGCGGACGCGGGCCTTGCACCACTTGGCGGCGTTCTCCATGGCGTTGCCGGCCAGCTCCAGCAGGTCCTGCCGCTCGCCCAGGAAATAGAGGTCGTCGTCGGCGTCCCAATCGATGACGACGCCCTTGTCCTGGAAGATCCGCTCCAGGGTGCGCGACAATTCGTCCAGCACGTCGGCGACTGACGTCCGCGCCCCGGAACCCTGGGTGCGGGCGGCGGCCCGGGCCCGGCGCAGGTGATGGTCGACCTGCTGACGCATGGCCTCCGACTGGCGGGTGACCACCTCGGCCAGGGGCCCCGGCTGGGCCTGGGACTCGGCCAGCATGACCGAGAGCGGGGTCTTGAGCGCATGGGCCAGGTTGCCGACGTGGGTGCGCTGGCGCTCCACGACCTCCTGGTTGTGGGCCATGAGCGCGTTGAGCTCGTCGGCCAGGGGCATCAGTTCGGTGGGATAGGCGCCCTCGATCCGCTCGCGCTTGCCGCGCCGGACATAGGCCACCTCGTGGCGCAGGGCGAAGAGCGGATTGAGGCCCACCCGGACCTGGATCACCACGGCGGCCACCATGCCCACCCCCAGCAACAGGAAGGCCACGGCGGTGGCGGCGGCGAACTTGCGGATGTCGCGGTCGACGGGGCTGCGGTCCTCGGCGGCCATGAACACCACCGGCGCCCTGCCCCTCGGCAGCTCGGCCCGGGTGGCCATGGCCCGCAGGGGTTCGTTCAAGGGCCCGCGCGTGTCGTAGAAGATCGGCTTACCCGGATCGGCGGCCAGCCGCAGGGCGAGGTCCGGCGGGGTCTTCAGCTCGCTGTCCCACAGGGAGCGGGAGCGGACACGGGTCCTCAGCACCCCGTTCACCGGCTCGCTGATCTGCCAGTACTTGCCGGAATAGGCCCGCAGGGCCCGCAGGTCGGTGAGCGCCGGCGCCAGCGGCAGCTTGGTGGCGTCGTCGATGGTGGTCCCGGCGGTCAGGTTGTCGATCAGTTCGACCAGTCCCTGGTCGAAACGCCGGATGGCCGCCTGCTGGAACAGCATGGACAGCACAAGCGCGGTGACCACCAGCACCGCCAGCGACCAGCCGGCGGCCAGGATCACCAGCCGCCGGACGAGGGAGGGGCGGCGAAGGGCCTCCAACCGCCGACGAAGGGCGTCTAGCTTCACGAGCTGGCCGCCTCGCCCTCCAGCTCTTCAGGGGGGCAGGTCAGACGGTAGCCAAGGCCGCGCACCGTATCGATTCGGTCGGCGCCGATCTTCTTGCGCACCCGACCGATGAACACCTCGATGGTGTTGGAGTCGCGGTCGAAGTCCTGGTCATAGAGGTGCTCCACCAGCTCGGTGCGGCTGATCACCCGGCCCTGGTGCATCATCAGATAGTGCAGCAGGCGGTATTCCAGCGAGGTGAGCCGCAGGGGCTCGCCGTTCACGGTGGCGCGGGCCGCGCGGGGATCGAGGCGCAGGCCGCCCACCGACAGGCTGGGCGCCGCATGGCCGGCCGACCGGCGCAGCAGGGCGCGCAGGCGGGCCAGCAGCTCCTCGGTGTGGAAGGGCTTGGTGAGATAGTCGTCGGCGCCGGCGTCAAAGCCGGCCACCTTCTCGCTCCAGGCGCCGCGGGCCGTCAGGATCAGCACCGGGGTGGCGACATTGCCGCGCCGCCAGCGCTCCAGCACCGAAACCCCGTCCACCTTGGGCAGGCCAAGGTCGAGGATCACCGCGTCATAGGGCTCGGTCTCGCCCAGGAACTGGGCTTCCTCTCCGTCGGGCGCGTGGTCGACGGCGTAACCGGCGTCGCCCAGGGCCGACTTCAACTGCCGCGACAGGTCCGGATCGTCTTCGACCAGCAGGATACGCATGGGGTCCTCTCCAGAGCGTGACAGCCGAAAGTGGACACCGGTTTCGGCGACCGTCACGCGCAAACTAAATGTCTACTAGCCTTCGCGCGACAGGATCTGACCGCTCTCGGCGTCGACGATGAAGATCATCACCCGACCGTCGGGCTTCTGCCACTGAACGAAATAGGCGGGGCGGCCGGAATAGTCGCCCATGGTGGTGTTGAGCTGGCGGCCGGGGGTGCGCGAGGCGATCATGCCGATCACCTGCGACAGCGAGACCTGGCGACCGCCGCGCACCGCGTCGCGGGCGCGGTCCTGGTCCCCACGCGCGCCGTAGGACGGCCGCCCGTAGTCCGGATAGCCCTGCGCCTGGGACGCCACCGGAGTGAGCGCCAGGAGAAGAGCGGCTATGGCGATGGAACGCTTCATGCCCAGCGGTCTAGAGCCCCGCGACTGAACCCAGCCTGAATAGCGGGTTTATGCAGGCGGTGCGGCGGTCTGTCACGCGCGAGACGTGTGGGAGGCGAATGAGGCGGGGTCAATGACGTCGGCCGGAGGTCAAGCGGCGGCCTGCGGCGCCCTACCGCCGACGCGGGGTGTAAGGCCGCTCGGCGCGCCAGGTCTCGGCGAAGGCCTCGAGGTCAGGGTCGATGGTCTCGGGCAGCATCAGGACGATGCGGGCCAGGAGGTCGCCGCGCTTGCCCTTGGCGTCCGACAGGCCGCGGCCCTTGAGGCGAAGGGAAGAGCCGCCGCCCTTGGGGACCGAGACATTGACCGGGCCGTCGGGGGTCGGCGCCTGAACCTTGCCGCCCAGGATGGCGTCGGGAATGGAGACCGGCAGGTCCATGACCAGGTTGTCGCCCTCGCGCCGGAAGATCGGGTGCGGGCGAATGGTCATCTCGATGAAGGCGTCGCCCGGACCGGACCGGCCAGGAGAGCCCTGCCCCTTCAGGCGCAGGGTCTGGCCCTCTTCGGCGCCCTTGGGGATGGAGACGTCGATGGTGCGGCCGTCGGAGAAGGCGATGCGCTTCTTGGGGCCGTGGATGGTGTCTTCCAGGTCGATCTCGAGCTTGGCGCGCACGTCGCCGCCGCGCTGGGAGAAGCCGCCAAAGCCGCCGCCCTGCCCGCCTTGGGCGCCGCGCCCCCGGCCCAGCATCTCGCCCAGGATGTCGGAGAGGTCGATGTCAGGGCTTTCGGCCTGGCCGCGCGGACTCCAGCCGCCGCCGCCCGGCTGACCCCAGGGCCCGCCCGTGCCGCCGCCGCCGCCGAAGCCGCGCATGGTCTCGCGACCGTCGGCGTCGATCTCGCCGGCGTCGAACTTCTTGCGCTTGTCGACGTCGCCGACGATGTCGAAGGCCGCGCTGACCCGCTTGAAGGTCTCTTCCGAAGCCTTGTCGCCCGGATTGGTGTCGGGGTGGTGCTTCTTGGCGAGCTTGCGGAACGCCTTGCGGACCTCGTCGGCGCTCGCGCCGCGGGACACGCCCAGTTCCTGATAGGGATCGCCGGCCAAGGGTGAAAAACCTTCCTGTTCGCAGGGATAACGCGTGGCCCTCAATTAGGCTGTTTGAAACCGGGCGCAAGAGCCAATGTGGTATAAATGCCACATGCGTGGCCTGGCGCCGAGCCGTTAGCCTCCTCCCATCAAGATCGGGGCGCCATGGGCATCGTCAAACTCTTCCTCTGGCCGCGCGGTCGCATCGGGCGCCTGAGCTTCTGGCTAGGCCTGCTGGTGATACTGCTGGCGGCCTTCGTGGCGGACCTCGCCAATTACATCATCGGCCTGATCCATCCGCTGCAGATTCGGTTCTATCTGGCGCTCGCCTGTCTGTTCGTCTGGCTGTGTCTGGCGGCCAAGCGGCTGGAGGACGCGGGGCGGTCGCGGTTCCTGGCGGCGATCCCGGCGGCGCTGCTGATCGCAGGCCTCGCCAGCGTGAGTTTCCTGGTGGGCGCTCTGGACGGACGAGGTCCCGCGCCGACGACGATGATCGGCTTCTTCGGTCCCTTGGCGGGGATCGCGGTGTTCCTGGGCGCGACCCTGTGGATCGGCCTGGCCAGGGCCAAGCCCTGACAAAACCCGTTCTTCGCCGCGCCGAAGATCGGTCGCCGGGAGGAGCGGATGAGGTCAGTCGTCGCCGCGCTCTTCCATGAGGTCGTGGGCGACATAGGCCATGGCGTCCTCGGGATCTTCGAGTTCGTCTTCGCTGATGGTCTCGCCGCGCACCGAGACGCCGGCGCGGTGGACGCTTTCGGGGTCGCCGGAGATCAGCGGGTGCCAGTCGGCCAGGCCCCGGCCCTCATTGATCCGGCGGTAGGCGCAGGAGAGCGGCATCCACTGCAGCTGATCGACGTTCTGCGGGGTCAGCTTGATGCAGTCGGGGACATGCTTCTTGCGGCCGACATAGTTGCTGCAGGTGCAGGTCTGGGCGTCGAGCAGGCGACAATGCACGCGGGTGGGGATGATCTCGCCGGAATCCTCATCCTCAAAGCGAACGAGACAGCAAAGCCCGCAACCGTCGCATAGGCTCTCCCACTCCGGCCCCGTCATCTGGCGGAGTGATTTCGTTTCCCAGTAAGGTCTCGTCGCCATGCTAGAGGCGTCCTAAACCAAAAGCGTCCCTGCCGCCCCTAGTTAGTTTAGCCAAGTGACCGACTGGAATCTCGACCCCTACAAGTTCCCGGACTCCAAGCCGAGCCCCCAGGCGCCCGGTGCGCCGACGCACGAGCCGACGCCTGAACCGGCGCCCGAGGAACACTACCGGGCCGATCTGCCGAAACCCAAGCAGGCCAAGGTCAAGAAGGAAAAGCCGGCGAAGACCAAGCGCGGCGGCGGCGGCGGTGGGTTCACCTTCGGCGGCGGCGGGCCGCGCAAGGACAGGAACCTGAAATGGCTTTGGACCACTCTGGCGGTCATCGCCGCCGTGGGCGCCCTGGTGGCGCTGGGGGGCGCGGTCTACGTGCAACAGGTCTATCTGAAGGATATCCCAGCCCTGCCCGAGCGCGAGGCGCTCTATGCGATCAACCGCGCGCCGGCGATCAAGTTCTTCGACAAGACCGGGGTGCTGATCGCCTCGCGTGGGCCGAAGTACGGTGACCGCGTCACGCTCGGCCAGCTTCCCGACTATGTGCCGCGCGCCTTCCTGGCCGCCGAGGACCGCCGGTTCTATCAGCACGGCGCCGTCGACCCCTGGGCCATCCTGCGCGCCGCGCGGGCCAACTATGCGGCCGGCCGGGTGGTGGAGGGCGGCTCGACCCTGTCGCAGCAGTTGGCCAAGGGCCTGTTCCTGACGCCCGACCAGACCATGACGCGGAAGATCCAGGAGGCCGTCATGGCCCAGCGCCTGGAGAACATGCTCAGCAAGGACGAAGTCCTCGAACTCTACCTCAACCGCATCTATTTCGGGGCCAACACCTTCGGCGTCGACGGCGCCTCACGCACCTATTTCGGCAAACCGGCCAGCCAGCTGACCCTGTCGGAAGCCGCCCTCCTGGCCAGCCTGCCCAAGGCGCCCTCGCGCATGGCGCTGAACCGCAACATGGCCGGCGCCCTGGAGCGCCAGCGCCTGGTGCTGGAGCGCATGCAGGGCGAGGGTTGGATCACCGCCGACGACGCGCAGGCCGCCGCCGCCCGCCCGCCGCTGATCAGCCCCGGCGCCTTGGCCAATGACGGGGACATGGGCTACGCCCTCGACTACGCCACCAACGAGGTCCTGAAGCTGGTGGGGCCCAACTCGCCCGACCTGATGGTGCGCCTGACCATCGACCCCAAGCTGCAGGCGACCGGCGCGGGTATCCTGCGCCAGGTGATCGCCGCCGAGGGCAAGGTGGCCGGCGCGTCCCAGGCCAGCATGGTGGCGATCTCCTCGGAGGGCGCGATCCGCACCATGGTGGGCGGCCTCGACTATAACGCCAGCGTCTTCAATCGGGCGGTCCAGGCCAGGCGTCAGCCGGGCTCGTCCTTCAAGCCCTTCGTCTACGCCGCCGCCCTGGAGAAGGGCGTCATGCCCACCGACATCCGCATCGACGGACCGGTGAAGTTCGGCGACTGGAAGCCCGAGAACTACGGCGGCGGCTATCGTGGCGCGGTGACCGTGGAGAACGCCCTGGCCCATTCCATCAACACCGTGGCGGTGAAGCTGGCCCAGGAGGTCGGCGGCCCGGCGATCAGCGACCTGACCCGCCGCTTCGGCATCACCACCATTCCGGCCAGTCCGAACCTGTCGGTGGCGCTCGGCTCCTACGAGGTGCCGTTGATCGAGATGGTCTCCGGCTTCCAGGTCTTCCAGACCGGCGGCGCCCGGATCACGCCGTACATGGTCGATGAGATCAAGACGGTGAGCGGCCAGCCGGTCTTCCTGCACCAGACCTCGTCGCCGGTGCCCGCCTACGATATCGCCCGCGCCAGCATGATGGTGAAGATGATGAAGCGGGTGATCACCAACGGGACCGGCACCCGGGCCAATTTCGGCCGACCGGCGGCCGGCAAGACCGGCACCAGCCAGAATTGGCGCGACGCATGGTTCGTGGGCTTCACGCCCGACTTTGTGGCCGGCGTCTGGGTCGGCAACGACGACGACAAGCCGATGAATCGCATCACCGGCGGCGTGATGTCGGCGGCGATCTGGCGGCAGTTCATGGTGGTGGCGCACGAGAAGCTGCCAGCCCGTGACTTCGACTGGCTGCTGCCCGATCCGGAGCCCGAGCTGGAATCCGATCCGCGCAACGACTTCTATGAGGGCCTGGCCGAGGAATTCTCCGCCGCCGCCCGCGACGCCGAGGCCGCGATCCCGCCCGAGCCGGTGGCGCCGAAGCCTGAGGCCGAAAAGCCGGTTATCGAGGAGATTCCGTTCTAGGGATCGGGGCAGGTCCCCTCTTCCGCTCGTCCCGGCGAAGGCCGGGATGAGCGGATTGGGTCGTAAAGCTTGCTTCGCGCCCACGCCTCGCTATGTCGGACGCCGCATGAAGCCGCCTATCCTCGCCTTGAAGAATGTCCGTCTGGCAGACGGACCGAAAATGCTGTTCGACGGCGTCGATCTGTCGGTGGAGCCGCGCTCGCGCGCCTGCCTGGTGGGCCGTAATGGAGCGGGCAAGACCACCCTGCTGAAGATGCTGGCCGGGCAGATCCAACCCGATGACGGCGAGCGCGCCGTGCAGCCGGCGACGCGCATCGCCTATGTGCCGCAGGAGCCGGAGATCGTCGGCGCCACCCTGCTGGAGCACGTCACCGCCGGGGGCGCGGCCGAGCATCGGGCGGAGGCCGCCCTGGCCATCTTCGGCATCGATCCGGGCAAGTCGACCTCGGGCCTGTCGGGCGGCGAGATCCGGCGTGTGGCGCTCTCGCGCGCCTTCGCCGAGGACCCGGACCTGCTGCTGCTGGACGAGCCCACCAACCACCTGGACATCCTGGCCATCGAAACCCTGGAGCAGGAGCTGTCGGCCAGCCGCGCCGCCATGGTCATCGTCAGCCACGACCGCGCCTTCCTGGAACGCACCACCCAGCGCTGCTTCTGGCTGGAGCACCGCAAGGTGCGCCGCCTGGACAAGGGGTTCGCCGCCTTCGACACGTGGGTCGAGCAGGTCCTGGCCGCCGAGGCCGAGGAAGGGCGCAAGATCGACAAGAAGCTGGAGCAGGAAGAGCACTGGCTGCAGCGTGGGGTCACCGGCCGCCGCGCCCGCAACGAAGGCCGCCGTCGCGCCCTGATGGACCTGCGCCAGGTCAAGGTCGAACGCCTGCGCGAGGTGCGCGGCGAGATGAACATGGGCATCGCCTCCTCCGGTCTGTCGGGCCAGCGGGTGATCGAGGCCAAGGGGATCGCCAAGGGCTTTGGCGAACGCACCCTGCTGAAAAGCTTCTCCACCCGCATTCTGCGCGGCGACCGGGTGGCCATCGTCGGCCCCAACGGGGCGGGCAAGACCACGCTGGTGAAAATGCTGCTGGGCGAGCTTGAGCCAGACGAGGGCTCGGTCAAGCTGGGGGCCAATCTGGAAACCGCCTATATCGACCAGGCCCGCGCCGACCTGAAGCCCGACATGATGCTGCGCGACGTCCTCACCCCGCTGGGGGGCGACCAGGTGATGGTGCGCGGGCTGCCCAAGCACGTGAACGCCTACGCCAAGGACTTCCTGTTCACCGACGCCCAGATCCGCCAACCCGTGCGCAGCCTGTCGGGCGGGGAGCGCAACCGCCTGCTGCTGGCCAGGGCCCTGGCGACGCCCGCCAACCTGCTGATCCTGGAGGAGCCCACCAACGACCTGGACATGGACACCCTCGACCTGCTGGAGGACCTGCTGGCCGACTTCGAGGGCACCTTGATCCTGGTGAGCCACGACCGCGATTTCATCGACCGGCTGGCGACGTCGACCATCGCCCTGAACGGCCGCGGCGACGTGGTGGAGACGCCCGGCGGCTGGCAGGATTTCCTGCGCCAGAACCCCGGCTACTTCGGCGCGATCTCAGCACCGGCGGTCGCCCCTTCGGCCCCCAAAACCACGCCGAAGCCCGCCGAGCCGAAGAAGGCCACCAAGCTGTCCTTCAAGGACCAGCATCGGCTGAAGGAGGCCGAGACCCTGATGGCCAGCCTGCCGGCCAGGATCGCCAAGCTGGAGGCCGACATGGCCGATCCGGCCCTCTATACCCGCGACCCCGCCGGCTTTGACAAGCTGACCACGGCGCATGCCGCCGCCCAGGCCGAACTCGCCAAGGCCGAGGAAGACTGGATGACCCTGGAGGAAATGCGCGAGGCGCTGGAGTCGGGACGCTAGACCCTCAAAGGGACAGGGCGTGGCGGACCGGTTAACCGGCATCCCTGCCACCCATACGCGCCTTCGGACCTGATTCGCGGCGGCCGCAGCTTTCCTGTGGATAAGTTCGAGTGCTGATTCTTAAAGGAAAATGCCGAGAAATCCCCCGATCATCCACAGGTGATCCCCAGGGATTGGGCGGCCTGCCCACATCGGGGCGAGTCGCGGCGCTTGCTTCATAGAGGGTTCGGGAGGAAGGTCAAGGGGTCGAGAGGGACTGCGGCGCTGGCGGACACGGAAACGGGTTCGCCGAAGCGAGCAAGAGGTTCTCGGAGGACTGGAAGCGGCGCAAGCTGGGACCTTCATCTCCGCGGGACACCGGTCGGCGACGGAAACCTGCGGGTAACCCCGCGTTCGAAGTCGCAAACCGACCTTTTGGCACAGATCCCCCAACGGATCTGGATGAGAGGGCGACGCAGCGGGAAACCGCCGCGCCGCCCTCTTGCTATGGGCGATCCCCATTTTGGTGCGTCACTCTGTCCCGACTTGGCACAGCTTAAGCCTTTCGCCATCCGAATAGGGCATCCTCTCGCGGCTTCTTGGGGACCCTCGATGCTGGCCAAGCCTTCGCGCGACCTGATTTCGACCGTCAGCCTGACCGTGACCTTCATGGTGGCGACGCTATTCAGTCTCGTCCTGGCGAAGGGTTCGACCGGGGTCGCCGCCATCTGGCTGTCGAACGGCGTGCTCGCGGCGATGTTCCTGCTGCTTCCCTGGCGCCTGACCGCACCGGCCGCCGTGATCTGCTTCCTGTTCAACTGGCTGCTCGGCGTGGCCCTGGGCAATCCCTTGGGCGTGGGGCTGATCTACCCGGTGCTGAATTTCACCGAGGCCCTCGCCACCGCCTGGCTGGCGCGCAAGGCCTGCGGACAGACCATGCGGCTTACCAGCCTCAAGCGCGTCGCCCAGCTGCTGCTGTTCGCCATCGTGCCGGCTACGGCGGCCAGCTCAGTGGTGGCGGCCGACGTGCTGACCCTGTTCGGTCGCAGCTTCAATGTGGTGCTGAGCACCTGGTTCTACGCCCACGGCCTGGGCATGGCGATCGCCCTGCCCGCCATCCTGCTGATCGCGCGACCCGACGCCGTGCGCGACTTCCACCGCGAGTGGCCAGAGCAGTTTGGCCTCTATTGCCTGATGGCGGCCGTCAGCGTGCTGGCCTTCGTGCCGGTGCGCTTCCCAACTCCGATCATCATCTTCCCGATGATGGCCCTGATCGCCTTCCGTCTGGGCCCGCGCGGCGCGGCGGTCGCGGCCATGGTGCTGGCCTCGGTCTCCTCCAGCCTGGTGCTTGGGTCGCAGGAGACCCACACCGGCGCCACCTGGACGATGGTGGAGAAGACACGGGCCATCCAGTTCCTGATCGGCGTCAATTTCTTCACCAGCCTGGCCACGGCGCTCGCCATCGCCGACCAGAAACGCCTGAAGCGCCTATGGGCCAGCCGCACCCGGGTGGCCCGCGCCGCGCAGGCCCGCGCGGTCGCCGCCGGAAAGGCCAAGTCGGAATTCCTGGCCACCATGAGCCACGAGATCCGCACGCCCATGAACAGCATCATCGGCTTCACCGAGGTGCTGATGAAGCGCAGCGACCTGCCCGAGGGCGCGGGCCGCCAGCTGACCCTGATCGACAGGGCCGGATCCTCCCTGCTGACCGTGGTCAACGACATCCTCGACTTCTCCAAGATGGAGGCCGGCGAGGTGGACCTGTCGCCGCGTCCCGTCGAGCCCCGCGCCGTGGCCCAGGACACCCTGGCCATCGTCGCCGAGGTGGCCCGCCGCAAGGGCCTGGACCTGCAGTTCCACACCAGCGGCGAGGTCGCGCGCACGGTGATGATCGACGACCAGCGAGTGCGCCAGATCCTGCTGAACCTGCTTTCCAACGCCCTGAAGTTCACCGAGCGCGGTCGGGTGCGGCTGGACCTGGACGTCACCGTCGAGGGCGCGACTTCCACGCTGCGCTTCGTGGTCACCGACACCGGCATCGGCATTCCCACGGAGCAAACGACAAAGCTGTTCAAGCGGTTCAGCCAGGCCGACTCGACGGTCAGCCGCAGCCACGGCGGCACGGGCCTCGGCCTGGCCATCTGCAAGGGCCTGACGGAACTGATGGGCGGCCGCATCGGGCTGGACAGCGCCGCGGGTTACGGCTCGGTGTTCTGGTTCGAGATCGACGCGCCCCACGCGCAGGCCGAGCCGCTCTCCGCCCCCGAGACGCGCAAGATCGGCGAGCTGGGCGCCAAGGTGCTGCTGGTGGACGACCACCCGGTGAACCGCGAACTGGGCGCCACCGTCCTGACGCTGCTGGGCTGCGAGGTGGTGCTGGCCGAGAACGGCGAGGAGGCCGTGGCCGCCGCCCGCGACGGGACCTGCGACCTGATCCTGATGGACGTCCACATGCCGCGTATGGACGGGCTGGAGGCCACTCGACTGATCCGCGCCCTGGGCGGCGCCTGCGCCACCCTGCCGATCATCGCCATGAGCGCCGACGTCATGCCCGAGATGGAGGAGCGGTGCCTGAAGGCCGGCATGGTGGACGCGGTGGGCAAGCCGATCCAGATCGAGGCCCTGCACGCGGTGCTGGCCAAGTGGCTGGACCGGGCGCGGGAGGCAGCGGCCTAACCACCCCGCTCATCCCGGCCTTCGCCGGGATGAGCGGTTTTAGGGTTGGCCGAGCCATAAGTTCACGCCCCCATCTTGGAAGCCGAGCCGCCACAGCCTAGGCTCCGCGCGATCCAAGTTGGGGAGAGATCATGCACGCCCTTCGCACCTTCGCCCTCGCCGCCCTCGCAGTCCTGGCGGTCGCCTGTTCGCCGGCCAAGAAGGCCGACACCGCGCCGGCCGCCGGCCAGCCCACGGTCATCAAGTTCGCCACCGACTGGCGGGCTCAGGCGGAGCACGGCGGGTTCTATGAGGCGGTGGCCAATGGCGAATACGCCAAGCGCGGCCTGGACGTGCAGATCGTCCAGGGCGGCCCCGGCGTGAACGTGCCGCAACTGCTGGCCGCCGGCGCGGTCCAGGCGGGCATGGGCTCCAACAGCTTCATCGCCCTGAACATGGCCCAGGAGGGCGTGCCGGTGAGGGCCGTCGCGGCCATGATGCAGAAGGACCCGCAGGTCCTGATCGCCCACCCCGACCAGGGAATCGAGACCATCGGCGACCTGAAAGGCCACCCGATCCTGCTGTCGGACGCCTCGGTCACCGCCTTCTGGGTGTGGCTGAAGTCCAAGTATGGGTTCAGCGACGACCAGATCCGCAAGTACACCTTCAACTCCGCGCCCTTCCTGGCCGACAAGCGGGTGGCTCAGCAGGGCTATGTCACCAGCGAACCCTACACCCTGGAGAAGGAAGCCAAGCTGAAGGCCAAGGTCTTCCTGCTGGCCGACAACGGATACCCCAGCTACGCCACCATGATCATGGTCCCGCAAAGCCTGATCGATCAGAACCCGGCGGCGGTGAAGGCCTTCGTGGAGGCCTCGGCCAAGGGCTGGCACGACTATCTCTACGGCGATCCGGCGCCCGCCGACGCCCTGATCCGCAAGGACAATCCGGAGATGTCCCAGGACGTGCTGGACCAGGCGCGCGAGAAGATGAAGGCCTATGGCATCGTCGACGGCGGCGAGGCCAAGACCGCCGGGATCGGCACGATGAGCGACGCCCGCTGGGCGGAGTTCTTCAAGATCGCCTCGGAACAGGGCGTCTATCCGAAAACCCTCGACTACAAGAAGGCCTACACCCTGCAGTTCGTGGCCCCGGCGGCGAAGTAGCTTGGCAGCGCCGGTCGTCGCCCTTGAGGCCGTTGAGGTCGACTACGCCAAGCGCGGCCGCGCGCTGGGCCCGTTCAGCCTGAGCATCGCGCCAGGCGAGATTGTCGCGCTGGTCGGTCCGTCCGGCTGCGGCAAGTCCACCGCCCTGCGCCTGCTGGCCGGGCTGGAGCAACCGACGCGAGGGACCGTCACGCGCACGGTCGGACAGGGTGAAACCTCGGTGGTGTTCCAGGCGCCGACCCTGGCGCCCTGGATGACGGCGGTCGCCAATGTCGCCCTGCCCCTCGAACTCTCCGGCACGGCCAAGAAGGCCGCCCGCGACCGCGCCGCCCAGGCCCTGGCCCGCGTGGGCCTGGCCGGCGCCGAGGAAGCGCGTCCCGCCCAGCTTTCCGGCGGCATGGCCATGCGCGCCTCGCTGGCCCGCGCCCTGGTGACCGAGCCGCGCCTGCTGCTGCTGGACGAACCCTTCGCGGCTCTGGACGAGATCACGCGGCGGTCCCTGGCCGACGACGTGCTGAAGCTGTGGCGCGAGACCAGGCCGGCCATCGTCTTCGTCACCCACAATGTCGAGGAGGCGGCCTATATGGCGGCCCGTGTGGCGGTGATGACCCGAGGTCCGGGCCGCATCGCAGGAGACATCGCGGTCGGCGGACACCTGCCCCGCCTGATCGGCTTCCGCGCCACCCCTGAGTTTCGCGAGGCCGCCGAGGCCGTGTCGGACCTGCTGCTCAAGGGTTCGGAGATGGCGGCATGAACCGTGTCCTCGACATCCTGGCGCCCTTCGCCCTCATCGCCCTGCTGCTGGCCGGGTGGGAGATCGCCTGCAAGGTCACCGGCGTGCCGGCCTATTTCCTGCCCGCGCCCTCCGATGTGGCGAGAGCGCTGGCCACCGATACGATGAGCCTGTTGCAGGCGGCCTGGAACACGCTGTCGGTGGCCCTTATTTCGCTGATCATCGCCAGCGTCGTGGCGCAGGGGATCGCCCTGCTGGTGGGTCTCAGCCCCTTGATGGACCGCGCGGTGCGGCCATTGGCCTCGGTTCTTCAGGTGACGCCGGTGGTGGCCATCGCCCCCCTTGTGCTGATCTGGGCGGGGATCGACCATCCCGAGCGCGCCATTATCGCCTTGGCGGTCCTGGTGGCCTTCTTCCCGATCTTCTCTGGCGCGGTGACCGGACTGAAGGCGGCCGATCCGGACCTGGAGCGGCTGTTTGATCTCTACGGCGCCAGCCGATTGCAGCGTGTGCTGCGCCTGCGCTTGCCCTCGGCCGTCCCATTTCTCCTTGAAGGTCATAAGGTTGCGGCCGGCCTGGCGGTGATCGGGGCGGTGGTGGCCGAGTTCGGCGCGGGGTCGGGCGGGGTCCGTGGCCTGGCCTGGCGCATCCTCGACGCCGGCAACAAACTACAGACCGCCCGCATGATCGCGGCCCTGGTGGTGCTGGGTCTGATGGGGGTCGTGCTGCACGCGCTCCTTGAGCGCGCTGAGCGGATTGGATTGGCGTGGTGGCGCGGGCGTTAAGTCCGGTCGTTAGCTCAGGGTTAAGCGACCGCGACTAGCGTCGAGGCATGATGCGCCTAGGCCTCGCCATCGCCGCCGTCGTGCGAGCGGTCACTCCCGGCTCCCAGGAGGATGACCGGGAGCGATCCTATGAGCGTCCGGCTATCCAGCAGCCGGCCCCCGCGCCCACCGGCCCCATGCTGGGCTGGGCCAACAAGCGCGCCTATTCGACCCCCGGCGGGCAGCCCGGCCAGTTCCAGCGGCCCGAGCCGATGGCGCTCGCAGGCCAGTTCACCCGAGGCCGCCAGGAAGCCGGTCCCGATCGCGACCTGCCGCCGCCGCCCGGCGAGGGCGACCGGGTGACCTACCAGCCGCCGGCCTATACGCCCTTCGTGCCCCAGGCCCCCTACCAGGCGCCGCGCCCGAGCGCG
>NZ_JBBKVV010000082.1:0-11148 GCF_037968635.1 Phenylobacterium sp. | reverse complement strand
TCTGCGGAGCGTGAGCCCCGTCCTCTGGCGTATTGATGAACCGTCCTGGCATGCCATTGGCCAGACGGTTCCGAAGGGGAGGGCGAATACGCGAAAGGCCGGGGGAAAGCAAGGGTTTGGGATTCGGGACAGCGGCGGTCGTTTGCCGCGCAGGGTTCCGATCCGACGCGTGTTAAGTTGGCCATACCGGTCGCCGCGATCGTGCGCCTGACCGTATCTCCCCAGGCATCCGTATGGCCGAAGGCCCGCTCGACCGACTTCTCGACACGACCGAACTCGCCGCCGCCCTCGACAGCGACCAATTCAAGCAATTCCTCGACCAGGTGCCCGTCGCCATCGCCGTGGCGGAGCTGCAGCCCGCCGAGCGGATCATTTACGCCAACCACGAGTTCGAGCGCCTGACCGGACAGAGCCCGGACCAGATCGTCGGAGTGGGCTGGGAACAGTTACCCGGGGTTGCCAGTGGCCCCGCTGACATGCGCGAACTAGGCCTGGTGATCACCGACGAGAGGGATCACCTCGGCGCCTTCTCGATCCGGCATGATGGCGACGCCAAGGACGTCGACGCATGGTCGAACCTCATCGAGGACGAGACCGGCACGCCAACCTTCCGGATGGTGGCCCTGGTGGAGCGTCCGTCGAAGGCGAACGCCGAGGCTTCCGAACTGGAGCAGCGCATCGCCGAGAAGGACACCCTGCTGCGCGAGTTGCAGCACCGGGTGAAGAACAATCTGCAGATGATCACCGCCCTGATCCGCGTGGAGGCCCGAGCCCTGCGCAAGGACGCGGACGCCGGTGAGGGATTTGACCGGCTGGCCGGCCGTGTCGAGGCCTTGGGTCTGCTCTACAATACGCTCACGGAGGCAGGCTCCGACGAGGCCATAGACCTTGGGGTCTATGTCAGCCAGATCGCCTCGGCGGTGATGCGAGCCCACGCCGTGGAGGGAATCCACCTGGAACTGCAGGTGGACACCTGGCCGGTGTCGGTGGACGTCGCCATGTCCGCGGGCCTGGTGGTCAATGAATTGCTGACCAATGCGCTCAAGCATGCCTTCAAGGGGCGCGATGGCGGGGCCATCACGGTGAAGTGCCTGACCGACTCCACCGGCTGCCGGGTGACCGTCGCCGATGACGGGGTTGGCCTGCCGGACGGCGGGGTGTGGCCCACGAAGGGTAAGCTCTCGGCCCTCATCGTGAAATCCTTGTTGCAGAACGCCAAGGCTGAGATCGATGTGCGGTCGTCGCCCGGCATGGGCGTGAGGGTGATGATCTTCTTCGCCTGCGCCGATGCGGCGCCGGCCTCCTGACGTTTCCCGGGGTGCGAGGATCAGTCCAGGCCTTCAGGGCGGCCGGGGAACCCACTGGCTCGCAACCTCCGCGCCAAGAGCGATCCGTCCGGAACTGACAAGCCAGGCCAGACGGTGATCAGCGTCGCCGCGCAGACCGCCGACATCGCGTTCACCTTCAGGCCGCTGCGGTGGCTCTAATTCAAAAAGTTAGAGCGTTTTTCGATCCGATAGCCGTTTCACACCTATCGGAAAATGCTCTAGGGCGTCGACGAGATGTGCGGCACGCGCTTGATCACCTGCAGGGCCAGGATCACGGCCGGCACGATGAGGATGGCGGTCAGGGCGAAGGGCGCGCCCGGCGAGACCAGGCTGAAGAGCTGGCCCGCATAGATCGGGCCGCCGATGCGGGCCAGCGCATTGTTGGACATGTTGAGGCCCAGCATCTCGCCCTGGCGATCGGGCGGCGTGGCCTTGGAGATCAGGCCCACGAGGTTGGGGAAGCAGATCGACTGCCCGAAGCCGACGATGGCCAGGCCCAGCACCGCCTGGGCCGGGACCTGGGAGGTGAACTGCACCAGCATGCCGACGAACATCAGGCAAAGCCCGGCGATCAACACCCGCGGCTCGCCGAAGCGGGCCACCAGCCAGCCGGTGGCGATGCCCTGGCTGAAGGCGCCGATCACCCCGATGACCATGAAGGCCAGGCCGATCTCTCGCGGTCCCCAGCCGAACTTGGCGGCGGTCCACAGGCCGTAGGTGGCCTCGATGCCGGCGAAGCCTGAGACGATGACGAAGGAGATGATCAGGATGCGGGAGATCACCGGGTCGGCGAAGGCCTCGCGCAGGGCGACCCGGCGGCCACGGGGCCGCACGTCGGGCGTGCCGGGCCGGGTCTCGCGGACGAAGAAGACGACCCCCAGCGCCGAGGCCAGGCCCAGGGCGGCGGCGGCGAACAGGGGAAGCTGAAAACCGATGGGCCCGAGGCTCGGCTGGGCCAGCAGGCCGCCCAGCGCCGGTCCGGTCATGAAGCCCAGGGAGAAGGCCGAGCCCATCACCCCCATGCGGCTGGCGCGCTTCTCCGGCGGGGTGATGTCGGCCATGCAGCCCTGCAGGGTGGAGATGTTCCCGGCGAAGAAGCCCCCCGCGAACCTGGCGGCGAAGGCGAACAGGATGTTGGGGGAGAAGGCCAGGGCGACATAGGCCAGGGCGCTGACCGCGATGGTGATGATCAGGACGGGCCGGCGTCCGACGCGGTCCGACAGGCGGCCCCAGAAGGGCTCCCCCAGGAACTGGCCGAAGGAGAACATCGAGAACAGCAGGGCGATCTGCCAGGCCGGCGCGTCGAAGGCCCTTCCGAAGAAGGGCAGCAGCGGGATCACCACCCCGAAACCGGCGATGTTGAGGAAGACCACCGACAGCAGGATGACCAGGGCGCGGAGATCCTGCTTCTCGGCGGTCGGACTCATGGCGGTGGCTCGTCGAGTTTGCCCAGGGCGGCGGCGCGCCGACTCGCCGAGAGCGCCAGCAGGATGGCCGGCGCCACCACCAGGGCGCCCAGGATGAACGGGCCGTCCCGGAGCACGGGCACCATCAGGCCGGCGCAGACCGGACCCACCACCCGGGCCAGGGCGCCGGTGGCGTTGTTGAGGCCCATGATCTGTCCTTGCCTGTGCGGGTCGGCGGTGCGCGAGATGATGGCGCCCACATTGGGGAAGGCCACCGACTGGCCGGCCGCGGTCAGGCACATCAGGGCGATGGTCATGGGGCCGTTGATGGAGAATACCTGCAGGGCGGCGGCGACGGCGGTCATCCCCATGCCGATAGCCAGCATCACCCCCTCGCCGAACCGCTCCGACATCTGGCCTGTGACCATGGTCTGGAAGAAGAAGGCTGTGGCCCCGGTAAAGGCGAAACAGACGGCGATCTCGCGGGGGCCCCAGCCGAAGCGGGCCTGGGACCAGAGGCCGAATTGGCTCTCGATGCCGGTGAAGGCGAAGCCCACCAGGAAGGTCAGCAGCATCATGCGGCCGATGACCGGATGGCCCACGGCCTCGCCGATCGCGGCCCAGCGGCTGGGACGGTGGGTGATGCCCTGCTCGCGGACCCGGCTCTCGCGGATGAACAGGAATATGGCCAGGACGCAGAGGGCGGCCAGGCCCGAGGCGATGAACAGGGGAATGCGGAAGCCGGCCGGGCCCATGCCGGTGTGGGCGAAGAAGCCGCCCACCGCCGGGCCGATGATCAGGCCGACGTTCCAGGCCGCGCCCTGATAGCTCATCTGGCGGGCGCGTTTTTCCGGCGGGGTGACGTCGGCGATATAGCCCTGGACCACGGCGCCGTTGCCGGCCGCCAGCCCGCCCAGGAGGCGGATGGCGAAGGCCGCCCAGATATTGGGGGCGAAGGCCAGGGCCAGGTAACACAGGCAGTTCCCGGTGATCGTCGAGATCAGCAGGGGCTTGCGGCCGTACTTGTCCGACAGCCGGCCCCACAGGGGCTCGCCGAAGAAAGCGCCCACGGAATAGGCCCCGAAGATGGCGCCGATCTGCCAAGGCTCGGCGTCGAAGGAGTCGGCATAGAAGGGCAGCAACGGGACGATGATCCCGAAGCCCAGCATGTTGATAAAGATAACGGCGATCAGCGACGCCGCTGCAAAACGCGGCGCCGGGGCCTTATACGGCTCGGATTGGGACATAATGATCCGGTGTTAGGCTGGACCGCCTGAGGCGTAAAGACCCAGTGTGACGCTGGGTTGTCGCAGATCACTTGGGCCCACGAAAAAGCGGCCGCCCCAGGGGACGGCCGCTTGGTTCGTTCCGACAATCGGCTCCTGGCGCGCCTTAGCGCGGGGCCAGGATCATGATCATCTGACGGCCTTCCATGCGGGGCTCGTACTCGACCTTGGCCACCGGCTCGAAGTCGGCCTTCACCTGCTGGAGCAGCTTCATGCCAAGTTCGGGGTGAGCGAGTTCGCGGCCACGGAAGCGCAGGGTGACCTTCACCTTGTCGCCCTCTTCGAAGAAGCGGTGCATGGAGCGCGCTTTGACTTCGTAGTCGTGGATGTCGATGTTGGGACGGAGTTTGATCTCCTTGATCTCCACCACCTTCTGACGCTTGCGCGCCTCGTTCTTCTTCTTCTGCTCCTGGAACTTGAACTTGCCGTAGTCCAGGATCTTGCAGACGGGCGGATCGGCATTCGGCACGATCTCGACCAGGTCCAGACCCGCTTCCAAAGCGGCTTCCAGAGCGGAGGAGGTCGGCATCACGCCCTGTTTCTCACCGTGCTGATCGATGAGCAGAACCTTGGGGACGCGGATGTCTTCGTTGATGCGCGGTCCGTCTTTGACGGGCGGCGCCTGCATGGGGCGGCGAATAGGCTTTTGCTCCGTGAGCTATTTCAAGGCGAACGCCCCGGCCGCGCAAAGCGCTCCGGCGAGTTCAGGTAGTATATGACCTTGCGGACCCCCGCGATCAAGCGCCGCCGGGGGATGGGGCCAAAGCATTCGCCGCCTGTGCGACGCTCGCCACAGCCAGATCGCCCAGATTGTCGGCCTGCAGCACCGCCACATGGCCGCGCGGAGCCGACAGATTGGGGTCTGACGCGCGGGAGAACAGCACGATCGTCGGCGCGCCGGCCGCCGCCGCCAGGTGCAGCGGCCCGGTGTCGTTGCCCACCACCAGGGCCGCCTTCGCCCCCAGGATGGCGATCCGGGCGAAGTCGGTGCGGCCGGTGAGATCGCGGGCCTTGCCGACATAGCGCTGGATCTGGCGGGCCTCACCGCTTTCCTGCGGCCCGCCCAGGATCACGATGTCGAAGCCGCGGTCGTAGAGAATTTTGCCCAGCTCGCCGTAGCGTTCGACGGGCCAGCGCTTGTCCAGCCGGTGGGCCGAACCGCCGGGAATGAACAGCACATAGGGCCTGGGCATGACGCCGCCGGCCACGGGCCGTTCCTGGGGCGCCTTGCGCAGCACCCAGGAAAGGTCCGGCGGCGGCGCGCTGCCAGGCTCCGTCGGGGCGTCGGGCCAGATGCCGGCATATTTCAACTGGTCGGCCTGGCGCTCCAGGGTGTGCATCGAATTGCGGTGCGGGTTCTTGTGCGGCAGGGCGCAACCCATCGCGATTCCCGACCACTCCGGCGGGAAGGGCCGCAGCATCTGGAAGATCCGGTTCGAGGCCGACGAGGTCTGGAGGTCATAGACCCGGTCGTAGCGGGCCTTCTTGATCCGGCCGCGCAGGGCCAGCCACGCGCCAGGGCCGTTGGGCTTGCCGTCGGTCTCAACGGCGTTGAAGTAGGGTGAGCTCTTGGCCAACCCCTCGAACTGCGGGGTGGTCAGCAGGGTGATGTGGGCGCGCTTGTGCGCCTCGCGGATCTTCTTCATCGCCGCCAGCGCCAGGACAAAGTCGCCCAGGGCCGACAGCTTGATCACCAGGATCTTCTTGATTTCACGCGCCATGGGCCCTCGCCGTCAGCACGCGTTCATAGGCTTCCATTGTGGCCGCGCACATGGCCTCGGCGGAATAGAGTTGGCGGGCGCGGGTCGAGGCCAGCTCTCCCATCCTGCGGAGCTCGACCGGCCCAAGCTCGATGGCGTGGGTCATGGCGCTGGCCCAGGCCGGGGCGTCGCCCGGCGCGACCAGCCACCCGGTCTTGCCGTCCAGAACGGTCTCGGTGGCGCCGCCGTGGCTGGAGGCGATCACCGGACGGCCCATGGACTGGGGCTCCACAGCGGTTCGGCCAAAGGATTCGGGCACGGTGGTGGGCAGGATGGCGAGATCGCAGACCAGGCAGGCGGCCGGCATGTCGTCGCAATGGCCCACCAGCTTGATCTCGGCCGTCAGGTCCTGGTTGCGGATCTGGGCCTCAAGCTCCTCGCGGTAGTCGGTGCGGCCTTGGTCGTCGCCGGCGAAGATGATCAGGAACTTGGACTGCCCCTGGGCCTTCATGCGCGCGGCGGCCTCGATGATGGTGAGGTGGCCCTTGATGCGGGTCAGGCGGCCGCCCAGCAGGATTTTCACCCGGTTGTCGGTCGGGGCGACACCCCAGGCGGTGCGCAGGTCGGCGATCCGCTCGCGGGTCACCCAGGCGGGATTGAAGCGGTCCAGGTCGACGCCGCGCGGGATGGTGACGATCTTCTCCGGCGGCAGGCCGTGTTCGGCCAGCACGTGGTCGCGGGTGTAGTCGGAATTGGCGATCACCAGGTCGCCCCGGGTCATCACCGCATTGTACCAGCGCTTCAGCTTGGTCTTGGCGTTGTAGATGCCGTGATAGGTGGCCACGAAGGGCGTCCCGGTCGCCTGCGCGGCCCACAGGGCGGAAAAGGCCGGGGCGCGGCTGCGGGCGTGGACCAGGCTGACACCCTCCTTGCGGATCAGGTCCACCAGGCGGGCGGCGTTGCCCAGCATCACCAGAGGGTTCTTCGACTGCACCGGCATCTGCGCCAGGCGGCCGCCGTCAGCCTCTAGCCGCGCGGTCATGCGACCGCCCCGGGTGGCCACCAGGGCCTTGCCGCCGGCGCGCACGACGGCGTTGGCCACGTCGATCGTGGTCTGTTCGGCGCCGCCGGTTTCAAGCTCGGGGACGACCTGCAGCAATGTGAAGTTGGGAGGCAGTGTCACGGCCATCTGCATAACGCACTGCGGCGCCGCGTAAAGCCCGTCGGACGCTGACGGGCCTCCGCGCACGGGCTATTGATCAGCCATGAGCGACGAAGAGACGGGTTTCCTGGCGCGGCCGGACGGCGAGCGGCTGGCGTGGCGCAAGGTGGCGGGTGAGGGGCCTGCGGTCGTCTGGCTGGGGGGCTTCCGCTCCGACATGGCCGGGACCAAGGCGGAGGCGATCGCCCAATGGGCGCAGGCGCGGGGCCGCGCCTATGTCCGCTTCGACTATTTCGGCCACGGCGAATCCAGCGGCGACTTCGCGCAGGGGACCATCACCCGCTGGCGGGAGGACGCGCTCGCCATCCTCGACGAACTGACCCAAGGGCCCCTGGTGCTGGTGGGGTCCTCCATGGGCGGCTGGATCTCCTGCCTGGCCGCCGTCGTGCGCGCCGACCGGATCAAGGCCATGGTGTTGATCGCGCCCGCGCCGGACTTCACCGAGAAGCTGATGGCGCCGGAGATCGACGCCGCCGGCCGCGAGGCCCTGGCCCGCGACGGGGTCTGGCTGCGGCCCAGTGCGTATGGCGATCCCTATCCGATCACCGCCAACCTGCTGGAGGACGGCGCCCGCTGGTCGATCCTGCCGGGGCCTGTGCCCGTCGCGGCGCCGGTGCGCATCCTGCAGGGCGGGGCCGATCCGGACGTCCCCTGGCGCCACGCCCTGGAGCTGGCCCAGGCCCTGAACAGCGACGACGTGGTGTTCAGCCTGATCAAGGACGGTGACCACCGGCTATCGAGACCCCAAGACATCGCGCGGCTGCTGGCGGCGCTCGACGAGGTCTGTCCGGACTGAGGACCGGCGTGTCCGGACAGGACTTTGGTTGCCGCGCGGCGCGAGGTTGGCCAGACCAGGGTCATGACAACTGAACCCGCCCCCAAGTCCGCCAAGGACGAGCTGATCGAGATCATCAAGACGGTGGGCTACGCCCTGCTGATCGCGCTGGTGCTGCGGGTGATCTTCTTCCAGCCCTTCACGATCCCCTCGGAGTCGATGGAGCCGGCCCTGCTGAAGGGCGACTACATCATCGTCTCCAAATACGACTACGGCTGGAGCGCCCACTCCCTTCCGTTCAGCCCGCCGATTTTCCACGGCCGGATCATGAACAAGCCGCCCGCCCGCGGCGACGTGGTGGTCTTCCACCTGCCCCGCGACAAATCCATCCCCTACATCAAACGGCTGATCGGCCTGCCCGGCGACCGCATCAAGGTCATCGGCGGCCAGGTCTTCGTCAACGGCAAGGCGATCCCGCGCAAGCCGGTGGGGATGACCGAGGACCCCGGTGATCCCGGCGTTCAGGTGATGCAGTACGCCGAGTCAAAGCCCAACGGCCGGACCTATGTCACCTTCGACCGGGCTCAGGACCATGAGGGCGACGACACCGAGGTCTATGTCGTGCCGGAGGGCCATTACTTCATGATGGGCGACAACCGCGACAACTCCCTGGACAGCCGATGGCCGCAGGAGATCGGGGTGGGCTACGTGCCCGCCGAGAACCTGGTTGGGAAGGCGCGATTCATCATGCTGTCCTGGAAGGGCGGGGCCTCGATCTTCAAGCCCTGGACCTGGGTGATGCGGTTCGACGCCTCGCGAGCCTTCCACCGCCTGGACTAGAGCGCGTCAGGGTATGTGGACGCCGGTTGACCCGCTCAGAAAGGCTCTAGCGCGCCGCGTACTCGGTGCGGCTGATGAGGCCGTCGTGGTTGGCGTCGATGTGGTCGAACTGGGCGGCGGCGACGGTGGGACGGGCCAGCGACGGCAAGGCCGCGGCGCCCACCGCCGCGGCGATGGCGGCCCCGACGATCAGGCGCAGGCCCTTGCGGGGCGCGCGGGGCTTGGCCGGCGCCTCGAGTTGCTGGTCGATGAAGGCGCGCAGGGCTTCGCTGGCCGACCGACCGTCAGCCCGGCAGCGGGCCATGAAGGCTTCCTTGGTCGGATGTGGAATCCGAATTTCCAGGGATTCGCTTTTCTTCAGTCGTCTGGGCTCGATCATGGTGTGCGTCTTCAGAAGCTTTCGCGACGATAGCCAAACCTATCTCGCGCCGGTGTGACAGGAAAAAGGTGTCCGGACAGCCTGGGTCGCGTCTACCCGCCTGCAGCCAGGATCGCGGCCAGACCTTCGCGATAGGTGGGATATTGCGGCCGCCAGCCGAGTTCGGCCTTGGCGAGCGCGTTGGAGACCCGCTTGGTCTCGGCGTAGAAGCGCCGGGCTGACGGCGCGAGGGTGTCGAGGTCGAGAGCTTCCTCAGGCGGGGGTTCCATGCCCAGCAGGCGGGCGGCGTGGGCCACCACCTGGCTGTTGGGGGCCGGTTCGTCGTCACAGAGATTGTAGATTCCGCCCGCTCGGGGTCGGACGATGGAGGCCTCCAGGCCGGTGGCCAGGTCGTCGACATGGATGCGGCTGAACACCTGGCCGGGCGCGGCGACGCGGCGCGCGCGGCCCTCGCGCAGGCGGTCGAAAGCCGAGCGGCCGGGGCCGTAGATCCCCGGCAGGCGGTGGATGGTGACCGTCAGGCCCATGCCGCGGCCGACCTCGAGCCAGTCGCGTTCGGCGCCGACCCGGCGCGCGCCCTCCATGGACTGCGCCGCCAGCCGGCTCTGCTCGAACACCCAGCCGCCGCGCCGGTCGCCATAGACGCCCGTGGTGGAGAGGTAGCCGATCCAGTCGGGAAAGGCGCCGGCCTTGGCCATCGGGCGCGCCAGGGCGGGCAGGGCCGGACAGCCCTGCGCGGTCGGCGGGGCCGTGATCAGCACGGCCTGGGCGGAGCCCATCGCGGCGGCGAGGGCGTCAGGGTCGGTGAGCGGGATGGGCTCGACCCCCTCGGCCGAGAGCCGCGCGGCGCCACCCTCATCGCGGAAGGTCGCCGCCACGGTCCAGCCTTGCGGCGCCAGGCGCCTGGCCAGGGCGCGGGCGGAGAAACCGTAGCCGAAGACGAAGAGGCGCATGACCAGGCTTAGAGCAGGGCCTGGATGGCGGCCCGGGCGGCGTCGGCGAAGTCGGGCCGACGCAGGGCGAAGGCGACATTGGCCCGCAACAGCCCGATCTTGTCGCCGCAGTCGTAGGTGATCCCGTCATATTCCAGGGCGTGGAAGGTCTGGGACTTCATCAGCTGGACCATGCCGTCGGTGAGCTGGATCTCCCCGCCGGCGCCCTTGCCCTGGCGCTCCAGCAGTTCGAAGATTTCCGGCTGCAGGATGTAGCGGCCCGAGATGAACAGGTTGGAGGGCTCGGTCCCGGGGGCGGGTTTCTCCACCATTCCGGTCATCCGGTTGAGGCGGCCATCCTGCCCGTCCAGCGCCACGATGCCGTACTTGTGGGCCTCGCCCTCGGGGCAGGGCTCCACGGCGATGATATTGCCGCCGACCTTCTCGTAGGAGGCCACGACCTGGGCGAGCGCCGGGGTGTCGGCGGCCATCAGCATGTCGGGCAGCATGACCGCGAAGGGCTCGTCGCCGATGATGTGGCGGGCGCACCAGACGGCGTGGCCCAGGCCCAGGGGCGCCATCTGGCGCACGAAGCTCATGCCGCCGGGGGTGGGCAGGTCGGCGCGGACCTCGGCCAGGATGTCGGTCTTGCCCTTGGCCTCCAGGGCGGCCTCGATCTCGGGATTGGCGTCAAAATAGTCCTCGATGGCGCCCTGGCCCCGGCCGGTGACGAAGACGATGTGCTCGATCCCGGCGGCGCGCGCTTCCTCCACCACATAGGACAGGATCGGCCGGTCGAAGATGTTCAGCATGTTCTTCGGCGTGGTCTTCGCGCCTGGAAGCACCCGGGTCCCCAGACCCGCCACGGGAAGCACAGCCTTGCGCACAGGTTTCGTCATTCAGTCCTCCGTCCGGCTTTGACTAGAGGAGCAGAGGCGCGAAATCCATCGTCGCCTTGTGACCCACGTCGCGAAACCTTTGCCTGCGGGTCGGCTATTCGACCGTGACGGACTTGGCGAGGTTGCGTGGCTGATCGACGTCGGCGCCCTTCTGCACGGCCACGTGATAGGCCAGCAACTGGATGGGGGCGGAGAACACCAGGGGCGCCACCAGGGGATCGCAGGTGGGGACGATGATCACCTTCACCCCCTCCGGCGCGTCCTGGGCGCCCTGGGCGTCGGTGAACAGGATGATCGGTCCGCCGCGGGCCATCACCTCGCTCATGTTGGACATGGTCTTTTCGTAGAGCGCGTCGCTGGGCGCGATCACGATCACCGGGG
>NZ_JBBKVV010000081.1:0-7804 GCF_037968635.1 Phenylobacterium sp. | reverse complement strand
AGGATGTCGGCGCGGCTCCGGTCGATGGTGGCTGTGGCGCCCTTCACGATCCCGGTGAACATGCCGACCTGGGCCAGGATCAGCAGGCCCGAAAAGGCCAGCGCGATCACGGCGGCCATGTACCGGCGCCATTCATAGATGAGCGTGGCCAAGGCCAGTGGCATGACGTCCCTCCAACGGCGCAAACATGTGTGGCCCTGGCGGTCGGGAGCCTAGTTAAATCCACGTAAGGCGGCGCGTTCTCGGGCCTAATTGCATGAATTATAAGTAACTTTCCAGCCGGGCCTCGGCTAAGCCATTGATCGCAAAAGCCCCTAGCCATGGGGCTGTTACATTGTTACGGATCGCCACCCCGCGACCTCCCCTGGCTCGCGAAACCGCATCGGGATGTTCATGCTTCGACAGACCTTGGGGGGAGCCTTCGCGCTCGCCGCCGCCATCGCCCTCTCCGCCGCCCCGGCCCTCGCCGACGAAGGCATGTGGACCTACGACAACTTCCCGGCCGCCAAGGTGGCCCAGGCCTACGGCGTCAAGACCGACCAGAAGTGGCTCGACCGCGTCCAGGCGGCCTCGGTGCGGCTGACCAGCGGCTGCTCGGCCTCCCTGGTCTCCAAGGAAGGGCTGGTCTTCACCAACCACCACTGCGTCGTCGACTGCGTCCAGAGCCTGTCGGACGGCAAGACCGACTATGTGAAAGACGGTTTCCTCACCACCGCCCGGACCGAGGAGAAGAAGTGCCCCGGCATGCAGGCCGAGGTCCTGGTCTCCATCACCGACCTCACCGGCGAGATCGGCAAGGCCACCGCCGGCAAGACCGGGATCGATTTCGTCAAGGGCCGCGACGCCGCCAAGGGCGCGGCCGAGACCGCCGCCTGCGGCAAGGACGAGGCCTTCCGCTGCCAGCTGGTCACCCTGTACCGCGGCGGCCAGTACAAGCTCTACAAGTACCGCAAGTACTCTGACGTCCGCCTGGTCTTCGCCCCGGAGATCGCGACGGCCTTCTTCGGCGGCGACCCGGACAATTTCAACTTCCCGCGCTTCAATCTCGATACCGCCTTCGTGCGCCTGTACGAGAACGGCAAGCCCATCGCCTCGCCCCAGCACCTGATCTGGCAGAGCCGGGCCCCCAAGGACGGGGAGGTCACCTTCGTCTCCGGCAATCCTGGCGGCACCGACCGGATGCTGACGGTGTCCCAGCTGCAGACTCAGCGCGACCTGGCCCTGCCCATCGGCCAGCTGCAGCGCTCCGAACTGCGCGGCCGGCTGATCGCCTTTGGGGAGCGCGACGCGGAGTCCAGGCGCATCGCCACCGATCCCCTGTTCGGCGTCGAGAACAGCTTCAAGGTCTTCTACGGCCGCCAGTTCGCCCTCAACGACCCGGCCTTCATGGAGGCCAAGCGCGCCGCCGAGGCCGAGCTGCGCGCCAAGGTCGCCGCCGATCCCAAGCTGGCCGCCGACATCGGCGACCCGTGGGGCGAGATCGCCAAGGTCCAGGGCCCCTACGCCGACCGCTACCTGCGCCTGCGCCAGCTGGAGAGCGGCGCCGGATCTCTGTCGGAGCTCTTCCTGTTCGCCCGCGAACTGGTCCGCGCCGGCCAGGAGCGCGCCAAGCCCTCGGCCGAGCGCCTCCCGGAATACGGAGATGCGGGCCTCGCCCTGATGGCCAAGCAGATCCTCGACGAACAGCCGGTGGACGCCGCTTTGGAGCAGCTCTATCTCAGCTTCTGGCTGTCCAAGACCCGCGAGTACCTCACCGTCGACGACGCCGCGGTGCAGCAGCTGCTGGGCAAGGAAAGCCCGGAGGCCATGGCCGCCCGCCTAGTGGCCGGGACCAAGCTCGCCGACCCCGCCGAGCGCAAGCGCCTCTGGGACGGCGGTCTGCCCGCCATCCTGGCGTCGACCGATCCGATGATCCAGCTCGCCCTGCGCATCGACCCCGCCGCCCGCGCCGTCCGCACCGCCTGGGAGACCGAGGTCAGCGGCCCCACCGACCGGGCCGCCGAGCGCATCGCCCGGGCCAAGTTCGCCGCCTATGGCGACGCGGTCTATCCCGACGCCACCTTCACCCTGCGCCTGTCCTACGGAAAGGTCGCCGGCTGGACCCATCGCGGAACCACCATCGCCCCCTTCACCACCTTCGCTGGCCTCTATGACCGCGCGACGGGCGCCGAGCCCTTCCAGCTCGCGCCGCGCTGGGTGGCGGCCAAGGACAAACTGAACCCGGCCACGGTGTTCAACTTCGTCACCACCAACGACATCATCGGCGGCAATTCCGGCTCCCCGGTGCTGAACGCCAAGGCCGAGATCCTGGGCGCCGCCTTCGACGGCAACATCCACTCCCTCGGCGGCAACTACGGCTACGACCCCACCCTCAACCGGACGGTGGTCGTGGCGACGTCGGCGGCCACCGAGGCCCTGGAAAAGGTCTACGGCCAGACCGCCCTGGTGAAGGAACTGACGGGGAAGTAGGGGGCGCCTCGCCTCTGCGTAGCGGGGGAGCCGGAGCTCCGCCGCTGCTCAGCGGATTGTCGACTGGATCGTCTTTTCTTCGTCAGGGCGCCGCCCTTTGTTAGGGGCCCACCAGGCGATATCCCGGAAACGAGGGTCATCCGTCAGAGCCGCATTCAATCGGCTGAGAGTCTCGCCATGGAGCGCCGTCGGCGGTCGCTTGAACAGCTTATCGACGAAGGTTCGACCCTTGTCCTCAACGAGCACACGATAGGTCTCGCCGATCTCGTGGATATCACAGGTGAAGCGTGGTCCCGAGGGCCCGAAGCTGAAGCGCCACCCATTGTCGGTCGTTGGCAGTGGCGACCACACCTGATGACCAAGGCTGCTCAGCAGTCCAACAACGGCGTCGGCGCAACCTCGACCCAGTCCCATATCGTCGGCTTGCCGCTCGCCAATCTCCTCAAAAAGATCGGCGCGGAACTCCACCCAGGAGCCCACCTGCGCAGCGACAGACTCGCAGACGGGCGATAGGGATCCAGGTAAGTCGCGAGCGACTTCGTCATCAAAGTACCAAGCCAGATCATAGAACCGCGGGTCAGCCGCCAGTTCCCTGTCCAGGAGAGTCAGAACTTCAACATAGGCGGGATGGGGCGGCTTTCGTGAGACGCCGCCGAACGGCGAACTGGTCATGTCGATGCACAGCAGTTGGATTCTGTCGGTTTCCGTTACTTGGCACCAGAACCGGCGCTCGAGCGCGTGGAAATCAAACTCCCAGCCGTGCTCGCCAGCGTATTCCGGCTGTGAAACCTCATACCCCTGAGCAGCTAGTAACCCCCCGATGGCTTCGGCTACGCCGCGTCCGCCGAATTGGACGATATCATGCTCGTCCTCGATCTGGTCGCTGGGAAGGTCGGTCCGCAACTCCGCCCAAGGCCTCACCTTCAACGCGGCTCCTCCTCATCAAGTTGGTCGTAGACAACGCTGCCCGCTTCTACGCCCCGCTACCGACGACGGCTTTCAACGGTCGGGGCGCCCCGTGCCAGCTGCGCTGAGTTCGACCTGGACTATGACGCAATCCGCTCAATTTCGCAAGAACAAAAGAAGAACATTTGGCGCTTGTGCCCTACCGCAACCCCGCCGCCTTCGCCTCGCTGCGGTCCTTCGACCAGCGGTAGGCCAACAGAGCCACGATCGCCGCGCGCAGCGCCCACAGCAGCAGGTCACTCGTCCCCGGCGGCGCAAGCAGGCTGACCGGCAGGCCGGCGAATAGTAGCAGCTTCAGGCTCCAGCGGCGCCAGAGGCGCGCCCGGTAACCCGCCCGCCACGCCGCATGCTCGGCGTCTTCCTCGGAGGCCGAGCCCGTCAGCACACCCGCCGGCACGGCGATCCGCTCTACCTTCGCCGCAGGCGCAGCCACCCGCGCCGCCATCGGCGGGGAATAGGTCGGAACCTGGCGGCGTCCAAAGCTCATGGCGCCAGCATGCGCCGCCAGTCTGAACGCCGCGTTAGTCGGGCTTGCCCAGCGGCGTTGAGTCGAAGATCGACTGTTCGTCGGCCGTCATGTCCACCGGCACGTCGGCGAACAGCGGGGTCGACAGATACCGCTCCCCGGTGTCGGGCAGCATGCACAGGATGTTGGCCCCCTTGGGCGCGGCGGCCGCCACCTTCAGGGCGCCCGCGAAGGTCGCGCCGGAGGTGATGCCCACGAAGATGCCCTCCTGGTCGGCCAGCTTCTTGCTCATGGCCATGGCCTCAGGCCCGGGGATCGGCAGCACCTGGTCGATCAGCTTGGCGGTGACCGCGTCGCCGGTCAGCTTGGGGATGAAGTCCGGCGTCCAGCCCTGCATGGGGTGCGGCTTCCAGGCGGTGTGGCCGGCGGCGGCGCTGCCGTCGGGATTGCGCGCCTGCTCCGCGCCGCTGCCCAGCAACTGGGCGTCCTCGGGTTCGCAGACCACGATCTTGGTCTTGGGGCTTTTCTCGGCCAGCACGCGGGCCACGCCCTTCAGCGTCCCGCCGGTGCCGTAGCCGGTCACCCAGTAGTCCAGGGTCTCGCCCGCGAAGTCCTCCAGGATCTCCAGGGCCGTGGTGCGCGAGTGCATGTCCGGATTGGCTTCATTCTCGAACTGCCGGGTCAGGAACCAGCCGTGCTTCTCCGCCAGCTCCACGGCCTTGGCCACCATGCCCGTCCCGCGCAGACTTGCAGGCGTCGTGACCACTTTCGCACCTAAGAACCGCATCAGCTTGCGCCGCTCGACCGAGAAGCTCTCGGCCATGGTGACCACCAGGGGATAGCCCTTCTGGGCGCAGACCATGGCCAGGCCGATGCCGGTATTGCCGCTGGTGGCCTCGATCACCGTCTGGCCGGGCTTCAGGGCGCCGGACTTCTCGGCCGCCTCGATCACGCCGAGCGCCAGGCGGTCCTTCACCGAGCCCAGCGGATTGAAGGCCTCGACCTTGACCCACAGGTTCACGCCGGCCGGCCCCAGCTTGTTGATCCGCACCACCGGGGTGCGGCCGATGGTTTCGAGGATGTTTTGATATCGGGCCATCTTGGGGCCTCCGGTCTTGCGCGGACGTTGTTGCGCCTCAACCTATGGGCCTGTCGCTCATCCGCAAGGGGCGCCAAGCCGCGCGGCTAGTCGAAGGCCACACCCATCGTCGTCGCGGCCTCCTCGTGCCAGTCCTTCCGCGTGCGGGAATAGATCAGGCAGTCGGCCGGATCGCCCGCCCCGAACCCGGAACTGCGCAGCAGCCCCTCGCGGGTGAAACCACACCGCTCGGCCAGCCCCCATGAGGCGGTGTTCCAGGTCTCGATGATCAGTTGCTGGCGAAAGACGCCGGGCCGCTCGGAAAACAGCTGGTCGGAGAAGGCGCGCACCGCCGGCGCCGCCAGCCCGCGTCCCCGGTCGGCGGGATCATGCAGGATGTAGCCCAGCTCCATCCCGTGGATGCAGGGCGCGGCGCGATAGAACTGGCAGGTCCCCACCAGCCGCCCGTCGGCCTCAATCGCCACCGCGCCCGCCTCCTCGGCCCAGAATCCCGTGGCGGCGAAGGTCTGCGCCAGCCGCGCGGGCTCGGTCATCGGTTCGGTGATGCTGACGGTGAAGGGATAGCGCGCGACCTGGGCGAGGTCGGCGGCGGCGATACGGCGGATGGTCATGGGAAGCCTTTGGACATGAGGGAACGCGCCCGTGTCAGGGGCGGGGAGGGCGCTCGCGTCGCGCCGATGTCCGGGGTCAGGCCATGGGGTGAGGCTAGCCCATGACGGCGAGGCGTCAACGCCACAGATCCTCCCCCAGCGCGACAGCGCGATGTGGGGAGGTGGCGCGGACCGCAGGTCCGGGCCGGAGGGGGATCGACGTCGTCGACACAGGCCGCCCGCAAACAGGAGTCAAAGTCCCCCTCAGGCTCTTCGCGCCAGCTCCCCCAGGAGGGGAGCATCTCGAGCGACGCTACGCCGGGTCACCCTTCCGCCCCCCGCAAGCCCGCCCTAAGCTCGTCCCCAACAGATCGAGAGGAAACACCATGGCCCAAGACACCCAACTCGCCGGCAAGACCTGCTTCGTCGCCGGCGCTTCCAGCGGCATCAATCTCGGCATCGCCAAGCGCTTCGCCGCCGCCGGCGCCAATGTCGTCATCATCAGCCGCAGCGAGGAGAAGATCGCCGCCGCCGCCAAGGAGGTCTCCACCTTCGGTAAGCCCTGCATCGGCATCGCCGCCGACGTCCGCGACTACGCCGCCGTCGAGGCGGCGCTGAAGCGCACCCACACCGAGTTCGGTGAAATCGACATCGTGCTCTCCGGCGCGGCCGGCAACTTCGTGGCCCCGGCGCTCGGCATGAGCGCCAACGGCTTCAAGACCGTCGTCGACATCGATCTGATCGGCACCTTCAACGTCCTGCGCGCCTCCTTCGAGTTCCTGCGCCGTCCGGGGGCGAGCCTGATCTCCATCACCGCCGGCCAGGGCGAACGCGCCTCACTCTTCCAGTCCCACGTCTGCGCCGCCAAGGCGGGCATCAACATGCTCACCAAGTGCCTGGCCCTGGAGTGGGGACCCGGCGGCGTCCGCGTCAACGCCATCTCCCCCGGTCCCATCGCCGACACCGAGGGCATGGCCCGCCTGGCCTCCACCCCGGAAGCCGAGGAACGCGTGAAGAGCCGCAATCCGATGCGTCGCTACGGGACCAAGGACGAGATCGCCGACATGTGCCTATTCCTCTCGTCGGACCAGGCCAAGTACGTCAACGGCGCCATCATCCCCGTCGACGGCGGCTCCGGCTGCGGCGACGCCTCGGGCAACGCCCTGGCCAACTACGCCTAGAGACCCTCTCGTCTTCCTCCCCCGGGAACGGGGGAGGAGATAGGCGCTACCCCGCCGGCGCCCGCAGCAGGGCGGTCAGCGAGCCATCCGCTTCAAGGAAGACCGCCTCGGCGTCATCAAGCTGTTCCGATCCGGCCTGCCGCACAGCGGCGACCACCTCGTCTTCGGTGATCCTCTCCGCGCGCATCGCGCCGGTCAGCAGTCGACCAGATCGCAACAACAGGGTCGGCTCGGCCTTCACAAGGTCGTTGAACCGACGGCTGCGCACGGTGGCCCAGGATAGCGCGAACTGCATTCCCACCAACAGGGCAAGCGCCGTCAGTCCCTCGACGAGCGCCAGGTCCTTTGAGGTGATGATCGAGGCCAGGGTGGAGCCCAGCGCCACGGTGACCACGAAGTCGAAGGCGTTGAGCTTGGCCAGAGTGCGTTTGCCCGACGCTCTCAGGACCAGGGTCAGCCCGAGATACGCCGCGGGCGCGATGATGAGGATGCGCGCAATACCGTCCCATCCGTCGAACAGGGCCGACGAGGAGATCACCGCCGTCAGGCGCGGCCGAGATTGCCGGCCGGGTCACCCGCCGAGCCGCCGCTACCGGGCTCTCCGATCGGGCCTTCCCCGGTCGGTCCCAACTTCGCCCCGCTACTCTTCAGCCCGTTGATCGTCGCCTGGTCCAGATCGGCGCGCGACAGGGCCGACCAGTCGGCGAACGGTCGCGTCTCGACAATGGCTTGTGCGTTGGCCTCATCAAGGCCCGGCAACCGGCGAAGCTCTTCGGCCGTCGAGCTGTTCAAGCTGATTTGCGCATAGTCGGTCATGGCGTCGCTCCTTGTGCTGCTGATGCGCGAACAAGGGTCGCGGCGCGCGAAGAGTTGCATCACGACCTGGCGCCTGCGGACTTCAGCCGCCGGAGGCCGCGAGGAACACCGCATACTGCGCCTCGAACGCCCGCCGATAGGCCGGCCGGGCCTCAGCGCGGGCGAGGTAGGCGGCCAGGTTCGGATATTCCGCCACCAGGCCTGAACTCCCCAGCCG
>NZ_JBBKVV010000080.1:0-5237 GCF_037968635.1 Phenylobacterium sp. | reverse complement strand
CCGGACCTGGTCCGCGGGATGCTGGCTCGCGCACCGGGCAAGCTCAGCGCGGTGCTGCCGGTCGCCGCCCATGGGGCGATGCCCGATATCGAGGCCTGGCTCGCCTTCCGCGACGAGACCGGCCTGGCGGTCCTGCTGGACGCCGCGGCAGCCTTCGACGCCGCCCGTGACGCTCGCCTGCCAACCGTGGTCAGCCTCCACGCCACCAAGGTGCTCGGCCTTGGCGAAGGCGGGTTCCTGGTCACTGACGACGCCGCCCTGGCCTTCCGGGTGCGGCGCATGACCACCTACGGCTTCAACGGCACGCGCGAGGCCTTGATCGCGGGCACTAACGCCAAGCTCAGCGAGTATACCGCCGCCGTGGGCCTGGCCGCCCTCGACAAGTGGCCCGCCGACCGTCTGCGTTTCTTCCTGGCCGCCCAGCACACCCGCATCGGTTTGGCGATGACGCCGTCGGTCGTCCTGCAATCAGGCTGGGGGTCGGACTGGGTCACCAGCGTCTGCGTCGTGCGGTTGCCCGACGACGCTGCGGAGGCCGCGACCCAGGCCTTGATCAGCCAGGGGGTCGAGACCCGGCGCTGGTGGGGCATGGGCTGCCATCGGGATGCCGCCTTCGCGGGCTATCCCCGTACTGACCTGCCGGTCACCGAACGGCTGGCCCGCTCGGTCATCGGCCTTCCCTTCGCCATCGACCTGGCGCGAGAAGACGTGGGTCGCATCGTTCTGGCTCTGAGGACCACCCCCGGGATCGCCTGATGAACGCCCAGAAAGCCGCTGACCGCCCCCATCCCGCTATCGAGGATTTCATCGCGGACGGCGCGCACCTGTTCGACAAGCCCGTCGACCCGGCCGCCTGCGCCGACCTGCTGGCCGAGATCCGCGCCGACCGTCACTTCGACCACCGCCTGTTCCTGAGTGAGGAAGAGTTCGACGCCGACCCGCACTATGTCGGCGTGAACCCCCGGCCTGGCCGCAATCTGCTGGAGCGGTTCGAGGACCGACTGGGCTTCGTCGAGGACGACGCCAATATCGTCGAAGGCGTCACCGCCCTGCTGGGGCCCGGCTACACGATCCTCAACAAGAAGGTGGTTTGTGGGGTCTCCCAGACCTCGGTGCCGGCCTGGATCCGCGAGCGTATCCTGGGCAATCCGGTCAACAATCTCGGCGCCTATGTGCGGCCGGAATACCGGGACGTGACCTATTTCTACGGGATCGATTTTCACCAGGACCTGATCGACTACAAGGACCGTCCGGCCGACTTCCTGACCCTCTATGTCTACCTGCATCCAGTAAGCCGCCAGGACGCGCCGCTGTTCCTGCTGAAGGGCAGCCATCGCCTGGGCGGCACAGTCTTTCCCCACGATCTGACCGCCACCTCGGAGGCGTCCTGGACCTATCGCGACGGGCAGGGCGGCGAGGTCGAGACCGACCAGCTGATCCTCACCGGTGGCGCCGGCTTCACCGCGATGTGGCACGCCTGCACCCTGCACGGCACCCAGCCGGACGCCGCCGACCATGAGCGGGTTTCACTGCGCTATCTGCTTGCCCAGGGGCCGGGGCGAGCCGGGATGGATGAGGTCAATGCGACCCTGAAGGGCCCGCTGGTCTTGACCGAAACCCGCACCGATCTCGCCGCCGACGGCCGCGCCCAGGTCAAGCGCAACACCATCAACGAAGCCTAGTCGGATAACGCTTCGGTCAGGAGGCGCGCGACAATCTCGGCCACTTCGTCCTGGCCCGCGTCCTCGGCGATCAAGTCCTGCCGCACCTCCAGTTCCAGATAGTCGAGGCCGCGCGGGTCGACATGCAGGGGCACGGTGTTGTCGGTCTCGTCCATCCGGTAGGGCTGGTTGTTCCCCGCCGCCTCGCCGAGATCGCGTTGCAGCAGCGCCAGGACCCGGTCCGAGAAGGCGGAGTCGTCGCGGTGCAGGACCCCCATCCGCCATGGCCGCACAAAGCCCTGCATCACCGGTGTAAAGCTGTGCAGCGAGACCAGGATGGTCGGCCGATCGGCGCGGCGATCCAGCTCGGTGGCGATGGCGTCCTGATAGGGCTGGTAGATTTCCGCTCGGCGCGCGGCCATCGCCTTGGCGTCGAGGCCGAGATTGCCGGGGATGTCCACGCCGTCGCTGACCTGCGGCATCGCCGCGGGTGCGCCGGGCCTGCGGTTGCAGTCGATCACCAGGCGCGAGTAGGTCTGGCGGATGAAGCAGGCGTCTAGCCTTGCCGCCAGCCGCTCGCCCAGGCCCGCGACCCCGATGTCCCACGCGATGTGGGTGTCCATGTCGGCCGGGATCAGCCCCAGGCCGGCCAGGGTCTTCGGAACGAGACGCCCGGCGTGGTCGCCGACGAGCAATAGGGGGCTGGCGCCGCCCGCATTCGTGACATGAACGGGGGGCGGATCGTCGCGGTGCAAGATTCGTTTAGACCTTGGCGACAAATAGGCCTCACGCTCGCTCAATGCCGATCCTCTCGATCCGCCACCTCACCCGTTACCGCTACCGCAATCCGGTGGCGCTGGGCGAGCATCGCATGATGCTGCGGCCAAGGGAGAGCTACGACCAGCGCATCCTGTCCTGCGACCTCACTATCACGCCGACACCGGACCGCCTGCGCTCGGTACACGATGTCTTCGGCAATTGCGTCGGCGTCGCGACCTTCTCAGGCCGCACCGAGGAACTGGTCTTCGACAGCCGCGTCCGGCTGGACCACACCCCTCTGCCGGCCTTCGCTGACGTGGAGGGGGAGGTGGAGGTCTATACCGGGGCCATGCCCTTCGATTACAGCCCGGAGGATCTGCCGGACCTCGAGCTCTCCATGCAGCGGCACTATCCCGATCCCGAGGGTCTGATCGACGCCTGGGCGAGGAGGTTTGTGAAGCCGGTCGGCAAGACCAGCCTGCAGACCCTGCTCAGCGACATGACCCAGGCCATCTACGCCGAGTTCAAGTACGGAACCCGGACAGATCGAGGCGTGCAGAATCCCCTGGAAACGCTCGCCCAGCACAGCGGCGCCTGTCGTGACTACGCCGTCCTGATGATGGAGGCGGCGCGCAGCCTTGGCCTCGCCGCCCGTTTCGTCTCCGGCTACATCTACAGCCCGATGGTAGGGGCCGGTCTGAGCCGCGCCAGCGCAGGCCACACCCATGCCTGGGTGCGGGTCTACCTGCCGGCCTGCGGGTGGGTGGAGTTCGACCCCACCAACGGCATCGTCGGCAATGCTGATCTGGTGCGCGTCGCCATAGCCCGCGATCCCCGGCAGGCGGTGCCTCTGCACGGAAGCTGGTCAGGTCAGGCCGCTGACTACCTCGACATGGAGGTAGAGGTTGATGTCCGCGATGAAGGGGAGCTCGATATGCAACCTATGCCGGTTCGAGCCATTGGCGGAGGCGGCCAGCTGTAACCCAGGACCCTGATGCGCATTCAAACGGGCTTCGAGATTATCTACGACTGCCCGGCGCCGGTTCCGATGATGTTGATGCTGAGCGTTCACCCCAGCCGGCGGCACGACCTGGAAACGCCCGATTGGCTCCGCACCGATCCTATGCTGGACGTGCGCCAATACCTCGACGGATGGGGCAATATCTGCAGCCGCATCCTGGCGCCGGCCGGCCGCCTGACCCTGTCGGCCGACTTCATCATTGCTGACGACGGCAAGCCTGACGTGATCTCCCCGCTGGCGACCCAGGCGGCGGTGGAGGATCTCCCCGAGGAGGTGCTGATCTTCCTGCTGGGCAGCCGCTATTGCGAGACCGACCGGCTGAGCGACATCGCCTGGTCGATGTTCCAGGGGACCGAGCCCGGCTGGCCCCGCGTCCAGGCCATCGTCGATTGGGTGCACAACCACATCAAGTTCGGTTACGAGCACGCCCGGCCGACCATGACCGCGTTCGAGGCCTATTGCGAAGGCCGCGGCGTCTGCCGCGACTACGCGCACCTGGCCGTCGCGTTCTGCCGCTGCATGAATATCCCGGCCCGCTACTGCACGGGCTATCTCGGGGACATTGGCGTTCCGATCGTCGGGGAGATGGATTTCAGCGCTTGGTTCGAGGTTTATCTGGACGGCAAGTGGCACGCCTTTGACGCTCGCAACAACAGGCCGCGCATCGGCCGGGTGCTGATCGCCCGCGGGCGGGACGCCACAGACGTCGCCATCGCCAACACCTTCGGCCCGGCGATCCTCAGCGGGTTCAAGGTGGTGAGCTACGACCTGCCCCAGGTCGCCTGACCTCAGGGCTTCTTCTTCATCTGCTGCGCCGCCACCAGATAGGGGGGCTGGACGTCCGGATAGATGGCGATCACCGCCTGCATGACCTGTCCAATGTCTTCGCGAGTCCCGTAGTTGGCCAAGGTCCAGCCCACAAGCGCCTCGGCGGTGTTGAACGACAGGTCCGTGGACGCGCGGAGGAATTCCTCGCCGCCGATTGCGCTGAGCGCCACCTGGCGTCCCACCGCCTGGCCTGCCTTCTTACCGAGGAACCCCCCCACGAAGGGAACCTGCTCCATCGCCTTCTGACCGAGATAGTTGCCGGCCATGGATCCGATCTGCCCGGCCGCCTTGACCTGCATGGACTTGGTGATCCAGGCCGACGTCACGCCGTCGGAGGTATAGGGCGACATGTATAGGCCGCCTGTACCCTCGATCACGTCGTAGGCCAGGCGAGGCTTTGCCGGGGCCGCCTTCGCGGCGGCCAGGCTCGGCGAGACGGCGATGGCAGGCGGAGGGGTGGTCAGCTTGACGGGAGTCACCGGGCCACGCGCGGACGCGCCGCCCACCAGGCTGAAGATTCCGGCCGCCGCAAGTCCGCCGGACGGCTTGGCGGCAGGTGCGGGTGTGGGAGCGGCCTGCGGCGCGGGTGTCGCGCGCGCGACCTTTGGCGCTGGCTTGGCCGCCACCTTCACAACAGGCTTCTCAGTCACCTTGGCGACGGGCGCGGGCGGCAGGGTCTCCCGGACATCGAAGCCCCACAGGATGTCGGCGCGAGCGGTGACCTTTTGAAGTGTGCGGGCTCCGTCCTGCGCGATCATTTCGCCCAGCCCGTCTGGCCTGGGGAGGAAGTTGCGAGTGGCGCCCACCTCGCCCGCCGTCGAAACCTGGCCAAGCCAGCGCGACCCGTCCTCGAAGGTGATCACCCCAACGCCCGCGGCCATGCACCACGCGCCGCTGTCGCCTCTGTAGCCGATCATCTTGTGGTCCTCGCCCGGGCGGCCCTTTTTTGCCTTGGGCCGGATCTCCAG
>NZ_JBBKVV010000079.1:0-62905 GCF_037968635.1 Phenylobacterium sp. | reverse complement strand
CCGCGCTGGCGCGGGCCAGGACCGATGAGCGCGCCGGCGCGGACTCGGGAGGCTCGGCGGCCGGAGCCGGTCTGACCTCTGGCGCCGGCGCTGCGTGTTGCGCCGCCGCGGGCGCGGCTTTCCCACGCGGCTGCGGCGCCAGGCCGCCTGTCAGAATATTGCGCGGCGCGACGCCTGGGTCCGGCACGCGGATCTGGTTGGAGGGCCTGGCGGCGCGCTTGACCTTCGTGCTGAGTCCAAAGGTGGTCGGCGGCTGCCGGCCCCAGGCGCCACGGGGCGTACCGAACGGATTGTCGTCCTGGCCAGGCGGCATCTCACCTCCAATGGATCCCCCGACCTGAAGACCTCGTGCCCCGCGACTTGGACGGTTCTATGACGGGCGCGGCGCGAACAGCCTTCGGAACCGCTCCACCACCACCGGCGACAGGGCCGCCAGGACGCCGCCAGCGTCGGCCACCCAATTGCGGATCGCCACATCCGAGGCCGAACCCCTTGCGTACTGGGTGGCGGCCAGGATCAGCGCGAACAGCAGATAGCCGATGGCGATCCTTCGAATGGGGGTGCGGGGCATGGCCGCCAAGCCGGCGCAGGCCGCGATGTAGAAGGCGGCGAAATGCTCCAGATAATGCGATTGCAGCAGCTTGGGCGTCAGCCAGCCTGGCGCGATCGAGGCCAGGAAAATCGCCAGCAGGGTCAGGCCGAAGCCCAGCCGCGCCAGCACCGCCAGCAAGCCGGTGTCGGGATAGGTCGCCGGGGTCTCGCTCACTCGGCGGCGGCCTTGATGCCGGTGGGTAGGCGTGAGCGGTGATAGGGCCTGTCGCCCAGGACGGTGGCGCGGTTCATGATCCGGCGGTGGGGCAGGTAGTCGTTGACCGCGTAGTGCTGGGTCACCCGATTGTCCCAGAAGGCGATGGCGTTGTCCTTCCAGCGCCAGCGGACCAGGAATTCCGGCTTCTGGATGTGTTCGAACAGCATGTTCAGGATGGCGTCGCTCTCCTTGCGGCGCAGGCCCTTGATACGGTCGGTGAAGCCGTAGTTGATGAACAGGCCGTCCTCGCCGGTCTCCGGATGGGTGCGCACCACCGGATGCAGGACGGGCGGGTTGGCGGCCAGGGCCTTGGCGTGCTTCTCGGCCCCGGCGCCGGCGGCCACGATGCCCTGCTGCGGGAAGCCTCGGGCGAAGTCGTGGACCGCGTCCAGCCCCGACAGGAACTCGCGGAAGGTGGGCGACAGGGCCTCATAGGCGGCCCTCATGTTCGACCAGATGGTGTCTCCGCCGCTGGGGGGCAGGTGCTTGGCGTAGAGGATCGAGGCCATGGGTGGGGTCTGGATGAAGGTGACGTCGGTGTGCCAGCTGTCGTTGTCGGTGGGGTTGTCCTTGTGGTTGTCCAGGATGAACAGCTCCGGCGCCTCGGGCACCCCGGGATAGAGCGGGTGCGTGTGCAGCGCCCCGAACCGTGCGGCGAAATCGCGGTGCTGAACCGGTGTTATGTGCTGGTCCTCGAAGAAGATCACCTGGTGGGCCAGCAGAGCGGCGCGGACCTCGCCCAACTGTTCGTCGTCCAGCCGCTTGGAGAGGTCGATCCCGCCGATGACGGCGCCGATGGTGGGGGTGAGCGGTGTCACCTGGAACTTGGCCATGGTCTATCTCCCTAGGGTGCTCATCTAAGCGCGCCTTGGCCCGGCTTGCCAGGGTGGCTGACGGGGAATCATGACAGCCTGCCGTCATGTCCAGCCCTCCCGGCCTTCCCGAGTTCGACCTGCCGATGATCTTCGCCGACAAGGTGGCGGGTCTGGGCTTCCAGTCGGGCGTGTTCAGAGTGGCGTTGGCGGCCAATGTCTCCAACACGGTCGGCGTGACCGAGGTGGTGAAGTCCGGCTTCCTGATCCTCAGCCCCGAGGGCATGCTGGAGCTGCGCAGCCAGGTCGACCAGTTGCTTGGCGAGCTGGAGCGGCGCGGCCTGATGAACCTCAAGCCCGACAAGCTGGACGGCTAGAAAGCCTTCTCGGACGCGGCCCGCGACAAGTCCCGCATCGGTCATCAGACGGGCGCGCACGCCCGACCCTGGGCCCACGCTCCTGACCCTGCAAACCCGCGCCCAGCATGTCGTCCAGCCGTGCGGAGGCCGTGACGCCGATCCCGCCGTCACGGCCTCATCCTGCGCGTGTCCATCGATTTGTAACCACTTGCCGTTAACCAGGATGGTGATTTTCCGGCGCATTCCCGGCCAAGGACTGTTTTCATGAGCTTCATTTCCAATCTGCGCCTTTCCGCCAAGGTCATGCTGATCGTCTGCATGCTGCTCAGCCTGACGGCCGCCATGACGGCGTTCGCGGTGATCAAGGCCGATGGGATGGCGGCGGGGACCAACGCTCTGATCAATGATCCGGTGAAGGGCATGACCCTCGCGGCCCGCGCCGACAGCGCCTTCACCCGCATGCACCAGATCGCCTACGAGACGATCGTCGAGACCGACGACGGCGCCCTGGATGGTCTGCATACCGAGTTCGACGCTCAGGCCAACGTGGTTCGCGCCGCGCTGAAGGAAATGAAGCCGCTGATCGAGGGCGAGAACGTCGCCGCCTACAACGCGATCAATGAGAACCTCGAGACCTATGTGACCCTGGAGAAGGGTCTGCGGGACGAACGCGCCATTCACCTGCTCTTCGACTGCGAGGCCACCTTGCAGGAGAAGATGACCCCGGTCTTTGACAAGGCCGCCGCCGCCATCGCCACCCTCACCAAACAGCAGCAGGCCGATATCAACCAGGGCGCCATAAGCGCCAGCAAGGACGGCCAGGCGGTGTTCTGGTGGCTGATCGGCGCCGGCGGCACGGGCGCCCTGCTGCTGGGCGCCCTGTCGATCTACATCTCCCGCAAGGAAATCGCCGGTCCCATCGCCGGCATGACCCAGGCGATGGAAAAGCTCGCCGGCGGCGATCTGACGACCCACGTCTCGGGCAAGGAACGCAAGGATGAGATCGGCGCCATGGCGCGCGCCGTCCAGGTGTTCAAGGAGAACGGCCTGGCGCTCACCACCGCCGAGGCCGAGAAGGTCCGCATGGAGGCTCAGGGGGCGCAGGAGCGCCAGCACGCCGAGGCCGAACGCGCCGCTCTGGCCGCCGAACAGGCCCATGTGGTGGAGTCGGTGGCCGAAGGTCTGTCGCGCCTCTCCGACGGCGACCTGATGCACCGCCTGCCCGAAGACTTCCCCGCCGCCTATCTCAAGCTGCGTGACGACTTCAACCGCGCCATGAGTGGGCTGGAGGAGGCCATGCTGGTGATCTCCGCCAACGCGTCCAGCATGCAGAACGGCGCGGGCGAGATCTCGGGCGCCGCCGACGACCTGTCGCGCCGCACCGAACAACAGGCCGCGAGCCTGGAAGAGACCGCCGCGGCCCTCGACGAGATCACCGTCACGGTGAAGAAGTCCGCCGCCGGCGCGGAACAAGCCAACGACGTGGTCAACGCCGCTCGCGGCGACGCCGAACGTTCGGGCGTCGTGGTCAACGAGGCGGTGGGCGCCATGGGCGAGATCGCGTCGTCGTCCAAGCAGATCAGCCAGATCATCGGGGTGATCGACGAGATCGCCTTCCAGACCAATCTGCTGGCCCTGAACGCGGGCGTTGAAGCCGCCCGCGCTGGCGACGCCGGCCGGGGCTTCGCTGTCGTGGCCTCCGAGGTGCGGGCGCTCGCCCAGCGCTCGGCCGAGGCGGCCAAGGAGATCAAGACCCTGATCGCGGCCTCCACCCGTCAGGTGGAAAGCGGCGTGCGCCTGGTGGGCGAGACCGGCACAGCCCTGGCCGGCATCGTCAACAAGGTCAGCGAGATCTCGGGCCTGGTTTCGGAGATCGCCGCCTCGTCGCAGGAACAGGCCACCGGCCTCAACCAGGTCAACGCCGCCGTCAACCAGATGGACCAGGTGACCCAGCAGAACGCGGCCATGGTGGAGCAGTCCACCGCCGCCAGCCACAGCCTGTCGCAGGAAGCCCAGGAGCTGAACCGCCTTGTGGCCCGCTTCAAGACCGGCGGCGCCCCCCACCAGCCCCAGGCCGCCCGCCGTCAGGCGCCGGCCGCGTCCCATGCGCCCCGCCCCCAGATGCGCGCCACCTCCCAGGTGGCCCAGCGTCCCGCCGACGACAGCTGGGAAGAGTTCTAAAGCCGAGATTCGAGCCGCAATTCCTCCTTCGCGGTTCGTCAGTAAGGCCCTCCCCCTCCCCAGGGGGGAGGGTTTTTCTTTGACCGCTTCCCAAGGCCGAGCTTTCCCGTCGCGGCCCGCTTGCGCTAATTTAGGTTGTAGAACATACTAATTGCCAAAGAAACGGTTGAGCGAGCGCCCTGGGGCGTTCACCGGCGCCAAGTATATCCGCTACAATCTCGACGATCCGCTGCGGGCCCTGGCCAGCCGCATCTGCGGCATGAACGAGGTGCTGCACCTGCCGCCCTGGATGACCGACTGGATGGTCGCCGAGGCCAAGGCCTGCGGCATCGACGCCGCCGTGCTCCTGCAGCCCACCACCAACCGGCTCTCGGTCTCGGGCGCCAAGTTCACCAAGCTCGCCTTGGAAAAGGCGGGCATCCCCGTCTACGAAATGCCCGCCGATATGGTGGACGCGACGGAATGGAGCCATGAGAGAATGGTTGACGATGTCGCCCAATTCCTCAAGGAACGGACAGCCGCCGCGCAGGACTAGCGCCGAAAGACAGCCCGCCGATGCCTCCCGTTTCCCGAAAGGCCGATCTCGTGACCGAGGCTCCGGCCGACGTCGATCTGGGCGTGCTGAAGGATGTCATCGGGTTCCGCATCCGGCGTATCCAGAACCACCTGTCGCGGGCCTTCATCGACCGCATCAATCGCAAGGAAATCCGGCCCGGCGTGTTCAGCGCGCTCGCCCTGATCGCCGCCAATCCGGGCCTGTCCCAGACCACGCTGGCCCGTGAGATCGGTTTCGACAAGGCCACGGTCGTGGCCCTGCTGGACAGCCTGGAGCGCCTCGGCTGGGCCGAGCGCAAACGCTCCACGGAAGATCGCCGGCGGCACTCGCTCTACGTGACGCCGCTCGGCGAGACCGCCCTGGAGGACCTTCGCGAAGTGGCCGTGGTCAACGAGGCCAAGATCCACGTCGCCCTGAACAAGGACGAACGCAACCAGCTGTTCGGCCTGCTGGACAAGCTCTACGTCGCCTGCTTCGCCGACGAGGATATCTAGCAACCCCACGTTATCCCGGCCGCAGCGCAGCGGAGAGCCGGGACCCAGGGGCGACGCGCTGGGCCCCTGGCTCCCGGATCGGCCTAGCTGCCGTCCGGGATGAGGGCGTTGGTCAGTCTTTGCTCACCAGCTTGGTGACTTCCGCGACCTGCTCCGGCGTCAGCTTCCAGTCGCCGGCCTTGGCGTTGGCGACGATCTGATCGATCTTGGTGGCGCCGGCGATCACCGAGCTCACCACCGGGTGACCCAGGATCCAGGCGAAGGCCAGGTCCAGCATGGTGTGGCCGTTGTCCTGCGCCCAGGCGTCCAGCTTCTCGATCTTGTCGAAGTGCTTGTCGTTCTGGGCCGCGGCGCCGCGCGGACCCCAGGCGGCCAGGCGGGTGCCCTCGGGCGGCGCCTCGCCACGGCTGTACTTGCCGCTCAGCAGGCCTGAGGCCAGCGGGAAGAAGGGCAGGAAGCCCAGGCCGAACTGCTCGCAGGCCGGCAGCACCTCGCGCTCCACATTGCGCTCCAGCAGGCTGTAGTTGTTCTGGGCCGAGACGAACCGCTCCAGCCCTTGCGTCTTGGAGATCCAATCGGCGTCGGCGATCTGCCAGCCACTGAAGTTGGAATTGCCCAGGTAAAGAACCTTGCCGTCGCGCACCAGGTCGTCCAGGGCGCGCAGGGTCTCGTCGATCGGGGTTTCCGGATCGGGCCGGTGCATCTGGTAGAGGTCGATACGGTCGGTGCCCAGGCGTTTGAGGCTGGCCTCGACGGCGCTGACCACATAGCGGCGCGAACCGCCGGCGTTCTCGCCCATGGCGAACTTGGTGGCCACCACGGCCTTGTCGCGCTTGCCCTTCAGGGCCGCGCCCAGGAACTCCTCCGATTTCGTGCCGCCATAGACGTCGGCGGTGTCGAAGAAGGTGATGCCGTTATCCAGGGCCGCGTCGACCACGGTCTGGGTTTCTTCCTGGCTGATCCGCATCCCGAAATTGTTGCAGCCCAGTCCGATGGCGCTGACCTTCAGGCCGCTGGTTCCCAATCGCCGCTGTTCCATGTCGCCGCTCCCAATGCATTTGGTTTGAATGCGAGGACCATAGAGCGCGCGGGCGGGCGAAAGCTAGGCGCAGCTCACCACGTCGAGGTGATCGGCGTCTGCCTCGTCCAGCACAGTCTGGATGGCGATCAACAGGCGTTCCAGCTCAAGGGGCTTGGGCACCAGGATGTCCATGCCGGCTGCGGTGTATTCCGCCGCATGGTGGGCCATGGCGTTGGCGGTCAGCGCGATAATCGGCGTGCGGCGGTGGCCCTCGGCCAGCTCCCACTCGCGGATCAGGCGGGTGGCGGTGGGGCCGTCCATGACCGGCATCTGGACGTCCATCAGGATGGCGTCCCAGTCGCCGGTGGCCGCGGCGGCGACCGCCAGCTCGCCATTGTCCACGCAGGTGACCTCGACGCCGACCTGGGCCAGCAGGGTGCGCAGCACCAGCTGGTTCATCGGATTGTCTTCCGCCGCCAGGATGCGCAGGGCCGAGCCGTCGCGCAGCGGCGGAGCCTCGAAGGCCTCGTCACGCACGCCTTGGCCGTCAGCGTCGCCGATGCGGCTGAGCGGCAGGCGCACGGTGAAGACCGACCCCTGTCCAGGAACGCTGGCGGCCTCGATGTCGCCGCCCATCAGGGTGGCCAGCTCGCGGCAGATGGCCAGGCCAAGGCCTGAACCACCGAACCGCCGGGTGGTGGAGGTGTCCTCCTGGACGAACTTCTGGAACAGCGCGCCCAGCCGCTCGGCGGCGATGCCGGGCCCGGTGTCGGAGACCTTGAACACCAGATGAGGGTGAGCGACCGAAACGTCGACGCTGACTTCACCCCGATCGGTGAACTTCACGGCGTTGGAGACCAGATTGTAGATGATCTGGCGCACCCGGGTTGGGTCGCCCGCCCAGACGCCCCGCGCCCCCGGGGTCAAGGTGACGGCGAAGCTGACGTCCTTCTCGGTGGCCAGGGTGGTGAAGGTGGCGTGCGCGCCCTGGACCAACTTCTCGATGTCGATCGTTGAGTCCTCCAGCTCCAGCCGGCCGGCCTCGATGCGCGACAGGTCCAGCAGGTCGTTGAGCAGGGCCAGCAGGGTCTCGCCGGCCTGACGGATCACCGTCAGCCGCTCGCGCTGGATCGTCGGCAGCTCGTCGCGGGCCATGGCCTGGGCCATGCCCAGCACCCCGTTCAGCGGCGTGCGAATCTCGTGGCTCATGGTGGCCAGGAAGGCGGACTTGGCGTCGTTGGCCGCATTGGCGTCGTCGCGGGCGCGTTCCAGGGTGACGTTCAGCTCGCGAAGCTGCTCCTCGGATTCCTTTAGGTCCTGGACAGACTGGGTGATCACCACGCACCGGACGGGACCTTCCCCGGCGAAGCGCGCCGCGGTCATCCGGAACCACTCTCCGCTGACCGCCTGATAGGCGCGGATGAAGGACTTGGCCTTGCCGGAAAGGATGCCGCGCAGGCCTCTTTCCAAGGCCTTTCCATGATCTCCGGGCAGGTGCGACAACACATCGAACAGATTGCGGCCCATCGGATAGGTGGCGCTCTTCGTCAGTTCCGCGCCCCGCGCCCGGAAGGCCTGGTTGGCGGCCACGATGGCGCCCGTCTCGTCGATGACGGTCAACATGGCCGCCACCCCGTCGATCACGCCGCGCCCGAAACGCTCGGACTCCAGCAATTCGGCCTGGGCATGGCGTTGGGCGGTGATGTCCTGCATGGCGCCGTGGATGGCCACGCAGTTCTCGTCCACCATCTCGGGCTCACCGACGAAGCGGAACCAGAGGCGCTCGCCGTTCGCGACAACCATCGGGGATTCGAACTCGATCCGCTCGCCGGCCTGCATGGCCTTGCTGATGTAGAGCCGCACCCGCTCGCGTTCGGTCTCCGGAAAGATTTCCAGGATGCTGCTGGAGTTCTCGACCCCCGCCGGGCGGCCCAACATCTCCTGAACTTCGCGGCTCCAGCGCACGACGCCGTTCCGCCGGTCCACTTCCCATCCCCCCAGGCGGGCCAGATGGCCGGCGGAGCGCAGGGAGGTCGAGGTGGCCTTCAACCGGGCCTCGAGCTGCTTGGCGGAGGTGACCTCGGTCTGGACCGAGACGAAGCCGTCATGGACGCCGTCCGCGTCGTAGGTCGGCCGGACGTCCAGGTCGATCCAGAACTGCCGCTGGTCCTTGGCCTGGAGCTGAACCTCCAACCGGAAGCCCTCGCAGGCGGTGATGTGGGCCCGCAACCGGGCCAGGGTCTCGGGATCGGTGTGGGGGGATTCCAGCAGGGCGCAGGGCGTCAGCCCGCGGCACTCGTCCAGGGAGAAGCCGCTGATGGCCGAGAAGCCCTCATTGAGCCATTCGATGCGGCCTGCGGTATCCAGCAGGATCGTGCCGCTGGAGGTCGCCCGGGCGATCCGCGCCAGCCGGTTGTCGAGGTCGGCCTCGGTACGCGGCGTCACTCCCTCAAGCCCGGACATGCGAAACCCTCCCCATGCCCAACTCTGTTACGCCGGGAATGAACAAAGGGGAAAGCCGGGTGGAAATTAGCCGCAGGCGGGCCTTTCCGTAGACCCCGACGGCAGCTGGTCCCGGCTTTCGGCGGTCAGGGAGATCAGGTCGCTCTCGTCCTTCAGCCCAACCCCGGTCAGGCCCAACCGTCGGGCCTCGGCGATGTGCCAGGCCAGCTTGAAGGCGGCCTCGTCATAGGACAGCCCCTCGGCGCGGATGTTGGAGATGCAGTTGCGCTCGGCGTCGGTACGGCCGACGCGCGGCCCGTGGGTCAGATAGACCCCCAGGCTGTCGGGACTGGAGAGCCCCGGCCGCTCCCCCACCAGCAGGGCGACCATGGCCGCCCCCATCAGTTCCCCGATCTCATCCCCCAGGGCGACGCGGGCCTGGGTGGCGATCACCATGGGGCCGAGGCGCCAGCCGGCGCGATCCAGGTAGGGGGCGAGCGCCGCCACCAGGGGAACCGCATGGGTGTGGACGGCGGCGCTGGAGAGGCCGTCGGCCACTACAAGCACGAGGTCGGTCCCACGCGCCTTGGCGCGCGCCAGGGTCTCGCGGCTGTCGCTCGACAGCTTCCGGCCGAGGTCCGGCCGTCGCAGATAGGTGGCCCGGTCCGGCGCGGCGCTGGCGACCTGCAGCGTGGCGTGACCTAGCGCCTCCAGCCCCCGCGCCACGGCCTCGCCGTCGAAGGCGGTGTGCACCGCGTCGCGCGCCTGGGCGTGGGCCAGCGACAGGGCCAGCACCTCGCGCGTGGGCAGGGCGGGTCCGGCGCGGCCCAGTGCGATCCGTGCGGAGGTCAGGCCGATAAGGTGGGTCCAGGGATCGCGGGCAGGGGGCTGGCCCATCAGACGCCGGTCAGCAGGGAATGGGTGGGCGTGCGCGGCAGCAGCCGCCCGTCGCCGCCGGTGATCTTCAGCCCTTCCAGCCAGGCCTCGAACTCTGGCGCCCGCTTCAGGCCCAGCAGTTCGCGGATGTAGAGGGCGTCGTGGAAGGATGTGGACTGGTAGTTCAGCATCACGTCGTCGCCCCCCGGCACCCCCATGACGAAGGTCACCCCCGCCGTGGCCAGCAGGGTCAGCAGGGTGTCGATGTCGTCCTGGTCGGCTTCGGCGTGGTTGGTGTAGCAGACGTCGCAGCCCAAGGGCGCCCCCATCAGCTTGCCGCAGAAGTGGTCCTCCAGCCCCGCCCGGATGATCTGTTTGCCGTCATAGAGGTACTCCGGCCCAATGAAGCCGACGACGGTGTTGACCAGCAGCGGATCGAAGGCGCGGGCGACGGCATAGGCGCGGGCCTCCAGGGTCTGCTGGTCGACTCCATGGTGGGCGCCCGCCGAGAGGGCCGAGCCTTGGCCGGTCTCGAAGTACATGACATTGTCGCCGACCGTGCCGCGCTTCAGCGACAGCGCCGCCTCGCGGCCTTCCTTCAGCAAGGCCAGGTTCACCCCGAAGCTGGCGTTGGCGCCTTCCGTCCCCGCCACCGACTGGAACACCAGATCCACCGGCGCCCCGCGCTCTATTAACTCGATCGACGTGGTGACGTGGGCCAGGACGCAGGCCTGGGTGGGGATCGCGAACCGCCCGATCAGCCCATCCAGCAGCCGCAGCAGCTCGCCCGTCGCCGCCAGGCTGTCGGACGCGGGATTGATCCCGATCACCGCGTCGCCGCAGCCGTACATCAGGCCGTCCAGCACGCTAGCGGTGACACCCGCGCGATCGTCGGTGGGATGGTTGGGTTGCAGCCGCACGGCCAGCGTTCCGGGCAGGCCTATGGTGTTGCGGAACCGCGTCGTCACCCGGCATTTCGACGCCGCCAGGATCAGGTCCTGATTGCGCATCAGCTTGCTCACCGCCGCCGCCATCTCCGGGGTGATCCCGGGCGCCAGGCGGGTCAGGACCGCGGACGTGGTGGTCTCGGCCAGCAGGAAGTCGCGGAACTCGCCGACCGTCAGCGACGCGATCGGGGCGAAGGCCGCAGCGTCATGACTGTCGCAGATCAGCCGCGTGACCTCGTCGGTCTCGTAGGGGATCAGGGGTTCGCTCAGCAAGGTCTTCAGAGGCAGGTCGGCCAGGGCGATCTTGGCCGCCACATTCTCCTGGGCGCAGGAGGCGGCCAGCCCCGCCAGCGCATCGCCTGACCGCAGCGGCGAGGCCTTGGCCAGCAGGTCCTTCAGGTCCGGAAAGGTCCAGGTGGTCGTGCCCACGACCTGTCGATAACCCATGGCGCGCCCCGTGCAGGCCGGGATGATGGCGCCTTCGCGCGCAGCGCCCAACCCCGCTCGTCCCGGCGCATGCCGGGACCCAGGTGAAAACCCACTTTGATTTCAGGAAACGCTCAAGTCTTCATCGCTGACGGCAGGCGCCGGTGATGAACCTGGGTCCCGGCCTTCGCCGGGGATGAGCGGTGGTGGCTACAGAGCCCTCGCCAGCCGCAACGCCTCGGCGTTCTCGGCACGGGCGCGGCGGTCGTTGATCACCACGTCGGCGTCCAGGGAGTCGTCGTAGGACACCTCGTCCTCGAACGGCGAGATGATGGCGTCGGGCAGCAATTCCATTTCGTTCGGCATCGGACGCTTCTCCAAATTTAGCGCTCGCCTGTCGCGGGAGGATCAGGTTGCCGTTCATCCCTGGTTAAGGATAGCCGCCTTCGCGGACTCTCACGCACTGTTGACCTTGGGCTATGCGGCGCCGCGAGGAGTCGTTTTCAGTGATCGCTGATCAGAAAGCGTATTGGCGTCGGCGCGGAACGGTATTTAGATGAAATCGAACGCCGCGTCGGGGTCGGCGAGGGCGCTTCCGCAAGCAGGGGAGCGTCTTCGCAACCGCGAGAGTAGAGCGTCGCGGGAAGGATTTTGTTTTGCAGCGCACCATTACCGAGGGGCCTGACTACTTTCACAAGGTTGTCGATTGCCAGTGGGCCTGTCCGGCCCACACGCCAGTGCCCGAATACATTCGCCTGATCGCCGACGGCCGCTACTCCGACGCCTACATGGTGAATTGGCGGTCCAACGTTTTCCCGGGGATTCTGGGCCGCACCTGCGACCGCCCCTGCGAACCGGCCTGCCGCCGTGGCCGGGTCGAGGACGAGCCCGTCGCCATCTGCCGGCTCAAACGGGTCGCCGCCGACAACAAGTCCGACATCACCGCTTTCCTGCCCGATGTCGCGCCGCGCAACGGCAAGACCGTGGCCCTGGTGGGCGCGGGCCCGGCGGCGCTGACGGTGGCGCGCGACCTGGCCCCGCTCGGCTACCACGTCGTGGTCTATGACGGCGACGCCAAGGCCGGCGGCATGATCCGCCGCCAGATCCCCCGGTTCCGTCTGCCGGAAGAGGTGATCGACGAGGAGGTCGGTTACATCACGGGCCTGGGCATCGACATGCGCCTGGGCCAGCGGATCGACAGCCTGAAAGAGCTGCTTACCGAGGACTATGACGCGATCTTTGTCGGCACCGGCGCGCCGCGCGGCCGTGACCTCGATCTGCCCGGCTGCAGGGAGGCCGCCGCCAATATCCATATCGGCATCGACTGGCTCTCCAGCGTCGCCTTCGAGCATGTCGAGAAGATCGGCCGCCGGGTCATCGTGCTGGGCGGCGGCAACACCGCCATGGACTGCTGCCGCACCTCGCGGCGTCTGGGGGGCGAGGACGTCAAGGTCATCGTCCGCTCCGGCTTCGACGAGATGAAGGCCTCCCCCTGGGAAAAGGAAGACGCGCTGCACGAGGACATCCCGATCCTCAACTTCCTGGTCCCCAAGGAATTCACCCACGTGGGCGGCAAGCTCACCGGCGTGATCTTCGAGAAGGTTGTGGCCCAGTTCGACGACAAGGGCCGCCGCAAGCTGGTTCCGTCCGGCGAACCCGACCAGCACTTCGAATGCGACGACGTCCTGGTGGCCGTCGGACAGGAGAACGCCTTCCCCTGGATCGAGCGCGACCTCGGCCTCGACTTCGACGAGTGGGGCATGCCCAAGGTCGACGAGGTCACCTTCCAGTCCACCCTGCCCAGGGTGTTCTTCGGCGGCGACTCCGCCTTCGGACCCAAGAACATCATCTGGGCCGTGGCCCACGGCCACGATGCGGCGGTCTCCATCGACCAGTTCTGCCAGGGCCTGGACGTCCGCGACCGCCCGCCGCCGGGCACCTCGATGGTCAGCCAGAAGATGGGCATCCACGAGTGGAGCTACGACAACGACATCTCCAACGACCTGCGCCACCGCGTGCCGTTGCGGGAGAAGGGTGAGTCGCTGAAGAACGTGAAGCTGGAGGTGGAGTTGGGCTTTGACCTCCAGCTCGGCCTCGCCGAGGCCCAGCGCTGCCTGAACTGCGACGTCCAGACGGTGTTCGCCGAGCCGATCTGCATCGAGTGCGACGCCTGCGTCGACATCTGCCCGGTGGACGCCATCACCTTCACCGCCAATGGCGATGAGGACGACCTGCGCCTGCGGCTCAGCGCCCCGGCGCTGAACCTCACCCAGGATCTATACGTCTCAGGCGACCTCAAGACCGGCCGGGTGATGGTCAAGGACGAGGACGTCTGCCTGCACTGCGGGCTGTGCGCCGAGCGCTGTCCCACCGGCGCCTGGGACATGCAGCAGTTCACCCTTGAGATGACCCACGCGGGGGAAAAGCCATGCGCCCGCTAGAGGCCGTCAACGACTTCGTCGTCAAGTTCGCCAACGTCAACGGCTCGGGCTCGGCCAGCGCCAACGCCATGTTCGCCAAGTCCTTCCTGCGGATGGGCGTGCCGGTGGCGGCCCGCAACATCTTCCCCTCCAACATCCAGGGCCTGCCCACCTGGTACGAGGTCCGCGTCACCGAGGCCGGCCACCAGGGTCGCCGCGGCGGGGTGGACATGATGGTGGCCATGAACCCCCAGACCTGGGACCGCGATCTCGCCGAGATCGAGCCCGGCGGCTACCTGTTCTACGACTCCACCAAGCCCCTGCCGCCGTCGAAATTCCGTGACGACATCACGGTGGTCGGCGTGCCCCTGACGCGGATGTGCAACGAGGCCTATTCGGTCCCGCGCGAACGCCAGCTGTTCAAGAACACCATCTATGTCGGGGCCCTGGCCGCCCTGCTGGACATCGAGATCGGGGTCATCGAGCAACTGCTGTCCGAGCAGTTCGCCGGCAAGGATCGGCTGATCTCCGCCAATGTCGCCGCGCTCCACATGGGCGCCGACTATGTGAAGGCCAATCTCGCGCCCCTGGGTCTTCGAGCGCGCCGCGCCGACGCGGTGGGCGACCGCATCTATGTCGAGGGCAACATGGCGGCAGGGTTAGGCGCCGTCTATGGCGGGGCCACGGTCTGCGCCTGGTATCCCATCACGCCCTCCACCTCCCTGGCCGAGGCCTTCACGGAGTTCTGCGGCGAATACCGCGTGGACCCAGAGACCGGCAAGGCGCGCTACGCCATCGTCCAGGCGGAGGACGAGATCGCCTCCATCGGCATGGTGGTGGGCGCCGGATGGAACGGCGCGCGCGCCTTCACCGCCACCTCCGGGCCCGGCATCTCGCTGATGCAGGAGTTCGTGGGCCTCTCCTACTTCGCCGAAATTCCGGCGGTGATCTTCGACGTCCAGCGCGGCGGGCCGTCCACCGGCATGCCCACCCGCACCCAGCAGTCGGACATCCTGTCGGCGGCCTACGCCAGCCACGGCGACACCAAGCACGTCCTGCTGCTGCCCCAGGACCCGGGCGAGTGTTTCGAGTTCGGCGCCCTGGCCTTCGATCTCGCCGACCGCCTGCAGACCACCATCTTCGTCATGCTGGATCTCGATATCGGCATGAATGAGTGGCTGACGCAGCCCTTCGCCTGGGACGACAGCCGCACGCTCGATCGCGGCAAGGTCATGACCCATGACGAGCTGGAGGCCGGCGCCGACTTCGGCCGCTATCTCGACGTCGACGGCGACGGCATTCCCTTCCGCACCTATCCGGGAACCCACCCCACCAAGGGCGGCTATTTCACCCGCGGCACCTCGCGCAACCCCTATGCCCGCTACAGCGAGGAGGGCAGCGTCTATGTCGACAACGTCCAGCGCCTGCTGAAGAAATTCGAGACCGCCAAGGGCCTGGCGCCGGCTCCGGTCCGTCGCGACGCGCCCAAGCCCACCCGCACCGGGGTGATCTATTACGGCTCCACCGGCGCGGCCATGGACGAGGCCCTGCAAGTGATGGAGGCGCAGGGCCGCCACGTCGACGCCCTGCGCGTCCGCGGCTTCCCCTTCGCCGACGCGGTGTTTGATTTCATCGCCGCCCATGACGAGGTCTTCGTGGTGGAGCAGAACCGCGATGGCCAGCTCCGAACCCTGATCATGAACGAGGGCGGGGTCGATCCGGCCAAGCTCACTCCCGTCCTGCACTATGACGGGACCCCCATCACCGCCCGCTTCATCGCCGGACAGATCGCGGGGCGGCTCAGCCCCGCCGAGCCGACGCCGGAACGCCAATCGGTTCCGGAGGCCGCCGAATGACCTACATCACCAAGCCCCAGCTGCATCATCCCAAGCTGCTGGAGAACGCGCTGGGCAAGACCCGGCGCGACTACGAGGGTTCGGTCTCGACCCTGTGCGCCGGCTGCGGCCACGACTCGATCTCGGCGGCCATCATCCAGGCGGCCTACGAGCTGGACCTGCCGCCCCATCGCGTCGCCAAGCTCTCGGGCATCGGCTGTTCGTCCAAGACCCCGGACTATTTCCTGGGCGCCTCCCACGGCTTCAACACCGTGCACGGCCGCATGCCCTCGGTGCTCACCGGCGCCAATCTCGCCAACCGCGACCTGATCTATCTGGGGGTGTCGGGCGACGGGGATAGCGCCTCCATCGGCTTTGGCCAGTTCGCCCACGCCATCCGGCGCGGGGTGAACATGACCTATATCGTCGAGAACAACGGGGTGTACGGCCTGACCAAGGGCCAGTTCTCCGCCACCTCCGACAAGGGTTCGAAGTCCAAGAAGGGCGTGGTCAACCACGACAGCGCCATCGACCTGGTGAGCGTCGCCCTGCAGCTGGGCGCCACCTTCGTCGCCCGCTCCTTCTCCGGCGACAAGGCCCAACTTGTGCCGCTGATCAAGGCGGCGCTGAGCCACCAGGGCGCGGCCTTCATCGACTGCATCAGCCCGTGCGTGCAGTTCAACAATCACGCCGGCTCCACCAAGAGCTTCGACTATGTGCGTGAGCACAACGAGGCGGTGAACAGCCTGGACCTCATCGTCCCGCGCGAGGCCATCAACGTGATCTATGAGCCGGGGACGACCACCCTGGTGACCCAGCATGACGGCTCGGTGATCAACCTGCACAAGTTGTCGGACCAGTACGATCCTACGGACCGCATCGGCGCCATGTCCTTCCTGGCCCGCCGCCAGGCCCGTGGCGAGGTGGTCACCGGTCTACTCTATGTCGACCCCAAGGCCCCGGACCTGCACGAGAGCCTGGAGACGGTGGAGACGCCGCTCAACGCCCTGACGGACGCCGAACTGATCCCAGGGTCAAAGGTGCTGGAAAGCCTGAACGCCAGCCTGCGCTAGAGCTGCATGCGAAAAACGGAAGCCGCGCGTCAATCCCGCTCTAAACACAAGGGATCGATCACGTTTATGATTTTGGATCGGTTCGATCCGAAATCATCGTGATCTTGGCTCCGGCGTCAACAGCAGCGCGTCGCCATAAGGGCCGGCCAGGGCGCCGGTCCGGGCCCAGTCCAGGCTGGTCTGGAAATAGCCCTCGGCATAGCGGACCTTGCGCCGCTGACCTTTGGCGTCCGTCTCGAAGGTGAACATGCCGTGCTCGGTTTTCGGGAACTCCAGCACGGTGATCGGACGGCCCTGGGCGTGTAGCGCCAGCAGCCTGCGCCGAGTCTCGGCAACCGGGGCTGCCGTGTCCTCGCCGGCCAGTACCCAGAGCGTCGGGGCCTCCAGCCGCCGAAGGGCCGGCAGGGGGTCGTAGGTCCAGGGGGTCTGCTGGTTGAAGGTCGGGCCTACGATACGCAGGATCCAGCTTGGATATTTCGCAAGGTCGCCGGTGAACTCACCCTTCAGGTCCTTGAACCAGGGCTGCTTTCCGAATTGGGCCTTGGCCGCCTCAAGCCGCTCGAAGCCCGACGTGAAGTTCGAGGCCATCACACCCTCCGTCGCGGTGATGACCTCCAGAGCGTCAGCGCGGGCGCCGGGGCCGTAGGACGCGATGTCCTGCAAGGCCTCGTCGCGGTTCTCTGCGAAGGGGGTGTCGGCCAGGCCATAGCCGACGATGACAAAATCCACCGGTATGAGGTTCGCCGCAATGGGGGCGACCCAACCACCCTGGCTGCCGCCCTCCAACCCAACGCGGCCAGCGCGGGGCCCCGCCAGGTGGCGTGCGGTCACAGCGGCGGCGGCGGCGTCCCGGCCCAACACCTGGAAGTCCTGGGTGTAGTCGCCCGTCGAGCGTCCCGTGCCGCGCTTGTCATAGACAAAGACCCCGACGCCCTGGGCCGGGAGCAGGCGCTGGGTGTGGTTGTAAAGGCTGGCGGCGGTCTTTTCCGACCCATGGACCTGGACGATGATCGGAACCGGCTGATCACCCGGCGGCAGGACTAGGCGGCCAAACAGCGTCTGGTCGCCGCTCTTAAAGCTGGTGTCGCGGACCTGCAGCGCCACCCTCCGCCCTTCCACCGACCCTTGCGGGGTCACCAGGGTCACGCCCTCGCAACTGTCGCCCCAGCGCACGGCGGTGGTGTCGGGACGATCGGTCCAGCCCACGGTGGAGGCCCAGGCCCGGTCGGCATGCAGCCGCCCCACCTGTCCGTCCTGCAGCCGCCAGCGCAGGTCGGAGCCGTCCGCGGGTCCAATGTCCAGCAGCCGACCGTCAGTCAGCCGATAGACCCCGATGTGGCAGTCCTGGTCGGCGGTCATCTTCGGCAAGCGCGGCGCGGCGCACCCCGCCAGCAGGCTCATTGCGAGCCCGGCGATCGCCAAGTGTCGAAGTGCCATCACGTGCGGTCCCAGATCGACCTGAAGGCGCCGCCACCCGTCAGACGCTGGGCGGGGCTCTGCTTGTCGATGTGACCGATCAGGCCCCGATAGACGCCGTAGCCCACCAGCTCCTGCAGACGGGGCGAGAACCCCCGCACCATGTCGGGCGGAATGCCCAGCTGCTGGTTCTCCTGCTGGCGCACGAAGCCGGCGCAATAGTTCATGGCGATGCCGGTGCGCCGAGTGTCGGTCTGGTTCGCCCCGCCACCGTGCCACAGCGCCCCGTCCCAGATCAGCACCGAGCCCCTGGGCATCTCGGCGGCGATGGTCTCGTAGGTCCCGCCGTATTCAGGGTTGGATTTCAGGTGGCTGCCGGGAACCAGGCGGGTCGCCCCGTTGGCCTCGGTGAAGTCGGTCAGGGCCCACATGGAATTGCACACCAGCGGGGCGTGCGGCTTGGCCAGGGGGATCACCTGGTCGTCGGCGTGGATCGGTTGCGCGCTCTCGCCGGGGTCGATCGCGATGGAGGAGAGCGAGGAGATCAGGCAGCCCTCGTCCAGCACCCCCTCGATGATGGGCAGGACGGCGCCATGCACCGGGACCTGGGCGAAGACGAGATCGTGGACCAGCAGATTGTAGATCCGCACCGTCCGATGACCCTCGAAGCCGTTCATCGCCGGCTTGGCGTCCAGCTCTCGCTCGAGCCGCCGCAGGGTGTCGTCCAGCGCCGCGATCAGGTCGGGCGGAATGGCGTTCTCGACGATGGTGTAGCCGTCGCGCTTCACGCGCTCGATATGCGCAGCAACCATGGTTTGCTCCCTGGGCGTTTTGCGCGATCTTAGACGCCGATCCCCCGGAGGCGCCATGACCGTCGAGCTGCGCGACCTGACCCCGGACGACAGCGACCGCCTGCTGGCCTGGCGCAACCTGCCAGAGGTGGCGCGCTGGATGTACTCCGACCACGAGATCGCGCGGCCTGAACACGACCGTTGGTTTGCGGGCATCGCCGGCGATCCCACCCGAAAGTACTGGCTCATCGAACTGGACGGCGAGCCGGTCGGCCTGGCCAATCTCGCCGACATCTCCAATCAGAACCGCAAGGCCTCCTGGGCATATTACCTCGCCAGCCCCTCGGTGCGCGGCAAGGGGGTGGGCGCCTTCGTCGAGGTCTTCGTCCTCGACCACGTGTTCCGCGACCTTGGCCTCAACAAGCTCTGCTGCGAAGTGCTGCTGGAGAACGAGGCGGTCTGGAAGATGCACGAATCCTTCGGCTTCCAGCGCGAGGCCCTGTGGCGCGACCACATCTGGAAGGGCGGCCAAGCCCACGACGTGGTGGGCCTTGGCCTGCTCGCCGCTGACTGGGCCAAGGCTCGAGAGACCAGTGTCGAACGCCTGCGGGCGCGGGGGTTTGTTATCCGCTAGCCGGCCTTCGAACTGTTGCACGCCAGGGCCGCGATCTCCGCCATCGCGAAGTCGGGGTTCGCCTCATAGAGCGCGCCGTAGACCTGGCGCACGAAGTCCAGGTCCTCCGGGTGGTCCACGGTCCAACGCAGGTGGGCCAGGGACGGGGACTGCGACAGGCTCTCGATCCGGAACCGCCGGGGATTGCGGTAGAGGAAGGGCGTCACGTGCTCGCGGTCATAGGGGTCGGTCGCCTCGCGCACGGCGGTGCGCAGGGCGGTGGCCGCCATCACCTCGACGTCCAGGCCGTGGGGATAGGTGCGGACCTGAGGGGTGTTGCTGGCATAGTCGGCGCGGGTCGAGGCCCGGTGGTCGATCACCGCGTCCAGCACCCGCCAGTCCGTGAGCGGACAATCGGCGGTCATCCGCACGACCGTGGCCGCCTCGGGGAAGGCGTCGAGCGCCAGGCCGAACCGCGCCAGCACGTCGTCGAGATCACCGCGCACCACGGTGAGGTCCAGCCGCGACGCGTAGTCGGCGACGGCGTCGTCGCTGGCCTGGTCGCTGGTGGCCACGACCAGCTCGTCCATTCGCCGAGAACGCCGCAGCCGCTCCACCTGGCGGCCCAGCATCGGCATGCCCGCCACATCGGCCAGCACCTTGCCCGGCAGCCGGCTCGACGACATCCGCGCCTGAATGATGCCCAAGATCATTTGAGCACCTTAACGAGCACGCGCCGCTCGCGGTAGGCTGCGCCCATGAACCTCTATGACCGCCTCGCCGCCCAGTTCCCCGCCGACCGCGCCCGGCCCTGTTTCCTGCTGGAGGGCGGCCAGATCAGCTATGGCGAGCTGGAGGCCGGCGCGGGCCGGATCGCCGCCCTGCTGATCTCCAAGGGCGTTGTCCCCGGCGACCGGGTGGCGGTGCAGACCGACAAGACGCCGCAAGCCGTCATGCTGTACCTGGCCACGCTGAAGGCCGGCGCTGTCTTCCTGCCGCTCAACACCGCCTATACCGCCAGCGAGGTGGAGTACTTCCTCACTGACGCCGAGCCGGCCCTGTTCGTGGCCGACGCCGTGGCCCTGGCCGCCGAGGCCTCACCCCTCACGCCGCTGCCCGCCAGCGTCCCGCGCGCCGACGAGGACCTCGCCTCGATCATCTACACCAGCGGCACGACGGGGCGGTCCAAGGGGGCGATGCTGACCCACGGCGCCCTCTACGCCAACGCCACGGCCCTGCACCAGGCTTGGGGGTTCACCGAGCGGGACGTCCTGCTGCACGCCCTGCCGATCTTCCATGTCCACGGCCTGTTCGTGGCCCTGCACTGCGCCTTCCTGTCGGGCGCCCCCATGGTCTGGCTGGCCAAGTACGAGGACGCACCCGTCCTGGCGGGCCTGGCGCCGTCCACGGTGATGATGGGGGTGCCGACCTTCTACACCCGGCTGCTCAACAACCCCGGATTCACAAAGGACGCCGCCGCCCACATGCGGCTGTTCATCTGTGGCTCCGCGCCTCTGCTGGAATCGACCTTCGGCGAGTTCGAGGCCCGCACCGGCCAGCGAATCCTCGAGCGCTACGGCATGAGCGAGGCGGTGATCATCACCACCAACCCCCTGGTGGGCGAGCGCATCGCCGGCAGCGTCGGCTATCCCCTTCCGGGCGTGGCTCTGCGGATCGGCGGCGGGGAGGCCACCGGCGTCATCGAGATCAAGGGTCCCAGCGTCTTCTCCGGCTACTGGCGCATGCCCGACAAGACCGCCGAGGACTTCACCGCCGACGGCTACTTCATGACCGGCGACGTGGGCCGCCAGGATCGCGACGGCCGCGTCTGGATCTCGGGCCGCGCCAAGGACCTGATCATCTGCGGCGGCTACAACGTCTATCCCAAGGAGATCGAGCTGATCCTCGATGAACTCCCCGGCGTCACGGAGAGCGCCGTCATCGGCCTGCCGCATCCCGACTTCGGCGAGGCGGTTGCGGCGGTGGTGATCGGGTCGGGCGACGAGGCGGCCATGATCGCCGGACTCCGCGAGAAGCTGGCCGCATTCAAGGCGCCGAAACGCATCTTCTTCGTCGATGACCTACCCCGCAACGCCATGGGCAAGGTCCAGAAGAATCTGTTGCGCCAGACCTATGCCGGGACCTTCAGCGGCTGAGCCTCAGAGATGTCGGAAACAGCCGGACAGGGGGAAAGTCCGGTCACCCGGAACGGCCCGACGAGGTGGGGCTCAATGGGTCAGGGAAAATCCGGATCGGGCAGGGCGGAGAAGGCGGCGTTCAGGGACGTGCCCCAGGATCGGGAGATGGTGTTGAAATAGGCGTCGCCGGTTTCGATCCGCCGTTCGGCGCCGGCGGTGAAGCTGTCGGTCTCATAGATCTGCACGTCCAGGGGCATCCCCACTGACAGATTGGCCTTGAGGGTGGAGTCGAAGGACACCATCAGCAGCTTGGCGGCCTCCTGCAGGGTCATGTCGGGCCGGTGCGCGCGCACCAGGATCGGGCGGCCGTACTTGGCCTCGCCGATCTGCAGGAAGGGGGTGTCCACCGTCGCCTCGATGAAGTTGCCCTCCGGATAGATCAGGAACAGGCGCGGCGCCGAGCCGCGGATCTGACCGCCGAGGATCAGGGTGGCGTTGAACATCGAGGCCAGCGGTTCGCCCTCGACCTTCTGGGCGCGGACAACCTCCTTCAGGGTTTCCCCCACCAGACCCGCGGCCTGGAACATGGTGGGCGCCTGCAGCAGGGAGGGGTTGCGGTCCTCCGGCAGCTTGGCCCGTTCGTCCAGGCGGCTGATCACCGCCTGGGTGGTGGCCAGGTTGCCGGCCGCCATCAGGGTCAGCATCCGCTCGCCCGGCCGGGTCCAGCTGAACATCTTGCGATAGACCGAGATGTTGTCGACGCCGGAATTGGTGCGGGTGTCGGACATGAAGACGAGGCCGGCCTTCACCAGCAGGCCAACGCAATAGGTCATAGAGGGTCACCGCAGTCTGGTTTTGGGGGGATCAGGCCGCTTCGACGCGCAGGCTGACCGACATGGTCTCGTGGGTCTGTCCGAAGATCATTCCGGAGATCGGCGCGGCCTCGCCATAGTCCAGGCCGGTGGAGACCCGGACATAGCGCTCGTCGGGGGAGACCCCGTTGGAGACGTCGAAGCCCACCCAACCTAGGCCTTCGATGTGGGCCTCGGCCCAGGCGTGCCCGGCCTGCTGCTCGATCCGGTCGTCCATCAGCAGGTAGCCGCCGACATAGCGGGCCGGATAGCCCAGCAGCCGCGCGGCGCTGACGAAGATGTGGGCGTGGTCCTGGCAGACCCCGTGCCCGGCCTCCAGGGCCTGTTCGGCCGAGGTGGTGAAATCGGTCTTGCCGGTCTCATAGGTCACAGCCTGCAGGATGGCCGCCGACAGGCCGTGCAGGCGGGCCGGATCGTTGTCGAACCCCTTGCCCAGGGCCTTGACCAGCCCCCGGATCAGCGGCCCGGCCTTGGTCTGGCGGGTGGGGCGCTGGAAGTACCACAGGGGCGCGTAGCCGCCGTGCTGGCCGATCACCCCGTGGGTGGTGGCGGTCTCCACCTCGCCCTGGGACAGGATGCTCACGGTCTGGCGCTGCGGTTCGTAACAGAGCAGCTCGACGTGGTTGTTGTGCTGGTCGGTGAAGGCCGCCTCCCTGGAGGCCCCCTCCACCTGGGTCGACCACGAGAGAATGGATTGTCCCGCCGAGACCTTGGGGGTCAGCCGCAGCTGCTGCAGGGCGTAGGCCACCGGGGCGTCGTACACGTACTCGGTCAGATGGGTGATCTTCAGGCGCATGGAGCTATCCGTTGAACCGGTAGTCGCGCTCGATCTGGGCGCCGAGCAGGTTGTTGCAGGTGATGAAGTTCTCCAGGAACTGGTGCAGGCCCGACTCGAAGATCGTCTCGATGGAGTTGCGGGTGAACAGGCCGCACTGCTCGTCGGTGAGCCGGTGGCAGTCCAGCCGCGTCCCGTAGGTCTGGGCCAGGGCGTCGAGATTTTCGCTGATCCGCGAGCTGCAGAAGGCCAGGGAGCGGGGCAGGCGCTGGTCGAAGATCAGCAGGCTGGCGATCTGCCGCGGATCGGTGACGCCGTCGCTGAGCCAGCGATAGGCCCGCTGGGCCGAGACCGACCTCAGGATCGTCTCCCACTGCACATTGTCCAGGGACGAGCCGATGAAGGACACCGAGGGCAGCAGGACATAGTACTTCACGTCCAGGATGCGCGCGGTGCTGTCGGCCCGTTCCACATAGGTGCCGATGTGGGCGAAGTTGAAGATGTCGTTGCGCAGCATGGTGCCGCTCAGCGCGCCGCGCACCAGGGCGTTCTGCCGACGGATGGTCGCCAGGATGTCGGGCAGGTCGGTCTGGGACACGGGGCTTTTCAGCACCGCGTTGATGGTCATCCAGCACTCGTTGGTGGCCTCCCAGACCTCGCGGGTCAGGGCGGTGCGCACCAGCTTGGCGTTGTTGCGGGCCGCGTCGATCACCGACATCACGCTGGAGGGATTGGTGCGGTCGCGCAGCAGGAAATCCACCACCCCGGCGGCGGTGAACTGGTCGTTGCGCGCCAGATAGGCCTGGCGCACCCCGGCCGTGGCGATGACGGAGGCCCACTCGTCCTCGGCGGCGGCCGAACGGGTCAGGGCGATGCGGAATCCGGCCTCCACCAGGCGGGCGATATTCTCGCTGCGCTCCAGGAAACGGAACATCCAGTAGAGGCCGCCGGCGGTCTTACCAAGCATGGGTGGCCTCCCCGATCCGGCGCCTATTCATCCAGCACCCAGGTGTCCTTGGTGCCGCCGCCCTGGCTGGAATTGACCACCAGGGAGCCCGCCTTCAGGGCCACCCGCGTCAGGCCGCCAGGGGTGATGTCGATCCGGTTGGGGGACACCAGGACGAAGGGGCGCAGGTCGACGTGCCGCGGCGCCAGGCCCTTGCGGGTCATCACCGGGGTGGTGGACAGCGCCAGGGTGGGCTGGGCGATATAGGCGGCGGGCCTGGCCTTCAGCTTGGCGGCGAAGGCGGCGATCTCGCGGCGGCTGGCCGCAGGCCCCACCAGCATGCCGTAGCCCCCCGATCCGTGCACCTCCTTGACCACCAGTTCGGCCAGATGCTCCAGCACGTAGGCCAGGCTCTGCGGTTCCGAACAGCGCCAGGTGGTGACGTTCTTCAGGATCGCCTTCTCGCCGGTGTAGAACTCGATGATGTCGGGCATGTAGGAATAGATCGCCTTGTCGTCGGCGATGCCGGTGCCCGGCGCATTGGCGATGGTGATGGCCCCGGCGCGATAGGCGTCGAACAGCCCAGGGACCCCCAGCATGGAGTCCGGATTGAAGTTCAGGGGGTCGAGGAACTCGTCGTCGATCCGGCGATAGAGCACGTCGATGGGGGTATAGCCCTGGGTCGTGCGCATGGCGACGCGGCCGCCCACGATGCGCAGGTCGTGGCCCTCCACCAGCTCCACCCCCATCTGGTCGGCCAGGAACGAGTGCTCGAAATAGGCCGAGTTGTGGATGCCCGGCGTCAGCACCGCCACCACCGGGGTGTCCTGGGTTCCCTGCGGCGCGCAGGCCGCCAGGCTGCGGCGCAGCATCTTGGGATAGTCGCTGACCTCGCGCACCGCGATCTTGGCGAACAGCTCGGGGAACATCTGCATCATCGATTCGCGGTTCTCGAGCATGTACGAGACCCCCGAGGGCGTGCGCGCATTGTCCTCCAGCACGAAGAACTCGTCCTCGCCGGTCCGCACCAGGTCGACCCCCACCACGTGGGTATAGATCCCGCCGGGGGGCTTCACCCCGATCATCTGCGGCAGGAAGGCCTCGTTCTGGGCGATCAGGGCGACGGGAACCCGGCCGGCCCGCAGGATTTCCTGGCGATGATAGATGTCGTGCAGGAAGGCGTTGATCGCCCGCACCCGCTGCTCGATGCCCCGGGTCAGCCGCGCCCATTCCCGCGCCGAGATGATCCGCGGCACGATGTCGAAGGGGATCAGCCGCTCGGCGGCGTCCTCGTCTCCATAGACGTTGAAGGTGATGCCCGAGCGCCGGAAGAAATCCTCCGCGTCACGCCCCTTGCGCCGCAACCGGGCGGCGTCCTGCTGGGTCAGCCACCCTCCGTAGTCCGCATAGGGCTCCCGCGTATCGCCGCCAAAGCCATGCATCTCATCGAAGAATTCAGTATTTGCCGTCATTAGCGATATTCTGCCACAGAAGGGCAGAAATATCAATCTCAACTACAAAAGCACGAATATTCAATACAGGCGCGATGGATTGCGCAAAATTTGACCACCCCGCCGAACAATTGGTCGGCATGGAGTGTATTGCCGCGTCGGCGCGCGCGAATAGGCGAAATTACATCGGCGAGAACAGGCTCGACGCAGGCCTATACCTACTCTCTGCTGGAAAGGCGGTGTCGCCCGGGCTGTAGTCGCCGCCGCGACCGCCGGTTCCCCGAATTGCTCCGTCCACGGCGCATGCGCCCCTCGACCGTCATCCTCAGGACAAGCCCGAGGATGAGAGGGGGCCGCCCCTACCGCCTGGGCGACGAAAACACCTTCACCACCTGGTCCTCGAAGCTCTCCAGGGGATCGACGTCGAAGCCGGGGTCAAAGGCCGGGGCGTCCCAGCGGTCCACCAGCTTCTCGGCGATCGCAAACCAGCTCTCCTCGCGGAAGTTCTGCCGCAACTGGCCCGACTTGCCCATGAACTCGTAATAATAGGCGCCCTGGAAATCCTGGTGCCAGTAGATGGCGTGATAGATGTCGTCGCTGACATAGGGCTTCAGCATCTCGGCGGCGATCGGCCCGTGGTTGGGGATCGACAGCACCTTGCCGATGTCGTGGCACAGGGCGGCCACGACCTCCTCGTCGGTGGCCCCGTCACGACGGGCCAGGGTGCCGGCCATCAGGCTGTGGGTCAGCTGGTTGGCGGAGAAGCCCAGCACCATCGGCTCCAGCCGGCGCAGGGTGTCCATGATCTGCATCGGCGCGGTGGTCTGCTGGTGCACGCGGTGCTCCCCGCCGATCACCTTCCAGTGCTCCTGGGTCCCCTGGCGCATGTCGGTGAACATGGTGCTCTCCCTTTGATCTCGTTGGCCGGGATCGTAACCCAGCAAGGCCTCGACAACCAAGCGTCCTTCTCCCCTTGCGGGAGAAGGTGGCCGGTCGGAGACCGGTCGGATGAGGGGTCACACAAGCCTGTCGGGTTGAATCGTTGCGGCTCGCACGGACAGCGGAGCGTGACCCCTCATCCGACCCTGCTCCGCAGGGCCACCTTCTCCCGCAAGGGGAGAAGGCTCAGACCTTCAAGAGCCGCTTCGGCGCCGCCAGCCGCCAGCTCGCCGCCAGCCGCCCCGCCACATGGTCCCAGTCGCCGCCGACCACGCTCATCGCCACCCAGCCCGACGGCCACAGATAGGCCGGCCGGCTGAACAGCTCCGGGTCGGCTTCGATCAGCATCTCCTGCTCATCGCGGCCGCGGGTCTTCACGCAGACCACGGTCCTGCCGTCCCCATGATGGTCGTGACGCCAATAGGCGAACATCTTGCCCGCCACCCGGAACGCCGGGATGCCGTGCGAGATCACCTCGTCGGTCTCGGGATGGCCCAGGGCCAACCCCCGCACCCGCGCCAACGCCCCCTCCGGATCGGTGCTCATCATCGCCTACCCCCCTCGCGCCGGTTCCGCGCCCTTCCAGATGCCGCAGCCGCGCGCCGGCCACAACCTCCAGGTCTCTCCTCGGCGCGGGCGGGCGCTCAGGCCAGCCGGGTCTCCACCCGCTCCAGCAGGGTCTCGGCGGCGTCGGCCTCGTCGCGCGCCAGGCGCGGGTGCGCGCTGAAGCTGCGCAGCTGTTCGGCCACCATCACCAGGGCGGGCCGGTACTCGGCCCGCGGCAGGTTCAGCAGCAGTTCGCCGGTGTGCAGGGTGGGGTGAATATTGGGCTTGGTCATCAAGGGGCCTCTCGGGTGGCGAAGATCGGAGCGTCGAAGCGGTCGGGCGTCGTCAGGCCAGGCTCAAGGCCCCGACACGCCGGTCTTCGTCGGTCGATCGCCGGACCGGCCCGGCGCCAAAGGCGCCATAGGCGCGGATCTGACCCGGGGTCATGCCCAGGTCGGCCAGAACGTCACGTGAGATGACGGAGAGTTTACGTTCGCGGAAGGAGTTCGTAAGCGGATACTGTCTCTGTTCAATAAGCATGACCCATAGTAGGCCATAGGTGTAAAAATGTCAAATTTGGCGAAGATGCAGCATATCTCAAGAGAGATGTTCAACAATTCTACCTCCGAAAATGCAGAATGTCGCTGTTACTGAAAACACGACATCCACGCCCGGATATATTCAAACCCATCTACGCCCAAACTCAGCCCGTCATCCTCGCCCGAGGACCCATGATCTCCGCCCCGGATCAGAGGGCGGCGCGCCCCCGCCCCGGCGCGACGACGTCGAGCACGACCCAGGCGACCGCGCAGGCGCTGCCATAGCTCACCCCGAACAGCATCGGGGTCCCGCTCATCAGGCTCAGCACCGCCCCCAGCCCGGCGCCCAGGACCACCGTCAGGACATAGGCGAACCACCGCACCCAACCGGCCTCCACCAGCCACCCGCAGGCCGTCGCCACCACGACGGTTCCCAGGATCGCGAAGGGCAGGGCGATGAAGCTCACCCGCGACACCTCATGGAACGCCAGCGCCGACAGCGCCGTCGTGCCCAGCACCGCCGCCAGGACGATCAGCAGAGTGGGTCGAAAGAACCTCATGCGGCCCCCCTCAGTCGATGTACCGCTCGGTCCCATCCAGGCGCCCGCTGCCGCGCGGCGGCCACAACCGCCCCCATCCGGTTCACGGCCGGCGCTCCAGGGAGTGACGCCGCCGCAGGCGACACGGCGATGAAACCCGCCCCCTCATAGACCTCCACCCTCGATCCGCACCTGCCCCGGCTCGGCCCACAGCACCCCATACCGCCGGCAGATGGAGCAGGTGCACTCGGTCACCTCGACCGGCGCGGCCTCACAGGTGAGGCGGACGGCGGCGCAGTGGCAGGTGGCGAGGGTGGGCATGAGGGGCTCCTCCCAGTGGGTCCAAGGGCCGAGGCCCTGTAGAAACCTTCGTTGCGTCGCCGTTTAGGTTGGAATGAACCTTCGTGCGCCGGAGCCGTGCGCGCTCAAGCCGCCGCTTCGTCGTCCTCGTCCCTGGTCCCCCCGTGGGCCGCCTCAAGTTCGGCCACGTCGTCGGTGAAGTCCAAGACCAGCTGAATTGGGGTGTCGCCTCCGCGCGCGAAATTGAAGTGATCCACGTTTTGTTTCAGCTGGTAGCAGTCACCAGCGATCTGGCGGCGTTGCTGGTGGACGGACCGTTCAATGAAAGACCGTGGCGCCAAGTCGGCATCGGCCCACAGACTGAGTTGTGTTCCACCAATGGAGGTGCGCACCGAGAGCTTGGCGCGGTACGTGCGCCCTTCCTCGTCAACGCGCTTGTCCTGACGGAGCGCATTCGCCATGTCGTCACGGCAGAGTTGCACGACGGTCTTGAGGTTGGGGCGATATAGCCCGTTCATGACAGCCCAATGCGCCACGTCTTCTAAGGGCGTCGGGGTCGCATCTACTTCCGCAGCGTAGCGGTCAAAGACGTCAATCATCTGTTGAGTGAAATTAGCCATGAATCACCTATAGGTTTGCTGGCGCAATCTGACCCCAGCCATCGCTGAAGGGTGTCTCAACGAGGTATTTTCTAACCGGCACTTGGAACTTTCTCAGCCAGTTATGGCGGTTCATGAGGTGCTGGAGTTGTCCGACAACAATTGCCGGGTGTACCTCTTGGACCGCCGCGAAATTCACGACATCCCGCTCGGCAATGTAGGGATACTTCCGCTGGTGGAAGGACCGCACTCGATCCCGTGGAACACAGAACTCACTCGCCGCATCATTCGCTCGGCGCTCTTCTGCGGCGACGCTGGTCGTCAGTTCCTCATCGCTATCGAATATCGCCCGCTCTTTGCCCTCGCCATTCAGCACATGCTCAATCTCATGACGAAGTACGAACCAGAAGTTGTCGAGCGTGTCGCGAAGTGTCGAGAGCCCAATTACCGGACTGTCGTCATCCAGCCATGTACAGACTCCGTGGATCTTTGATCCCGGCAGCCACTCGACGATGACCACGCGAACACCGCACTCCAGCAGCAGGCGCGGAACATCCTTGACCGACTCTGGGTCGATCATCATTGGCCGCAATTGCGGGATAAGCTCCCGCAACTTGTCGACCGAATAGGCAGGTGCCTTCAGTTGACGAGAAAGCTGACGAACGCGGAAGAGCCAGGCTATCTGCGCTGGTGGGTCGTTACTGTAGTCCGCCTTCTTGGCGGCCATAGCGTACCTCGGCGCTTCGTTCAGATCGTCAGCCTCGATGAACCGCGCGATCTGCAACTGCAGAAGGGAAGGTTCGGCGTCCTCGATCCAACCGCGCTTGATCATTTCCCGGATCGGATAAAGCGCCTGAAGCGCCGCACGGGTCTTGATGCCCGGATCAGGCTCCTTCGCGTTGGAAAGATCGTATTGCTTCTGAAGGTTGGCAAAGAACTCGGCAGGCACGTCAAAGGCGTCCCCCAGCTGACGAGCCAAATCCGGCGTAATTGACTGTCGACCGGAGAGAATTCGGCTCAGCTGCTGCTCGCCCATCCCCAAAACGAAACAAAGGTCGCGCTGTTGCCAGCCCCGAGCCTCCAATTCTTCCTTGATGTATGACCCTGGTGGGTCAAGTGATACGTACTTCATGTTCATACTCAGGCTCCCCGCGCCTCAGTGGTAGTCTTCAACGCCGATTACAATTACTCGTTGTGGCGAGCACTGATCATCGAGGAGAAAGACAAGCCTCCACTGGTCGTTTAAACGGATCGACCGCTGATCGCGGCGGCTACCATTCAGTTTTTCGTAGTGGAGGCTCTTCCAGCTTCGCAACGTCCGTTCGTCCGTAGCGGCACGAATCGCGTTTAGCTTCCGGCGTGCGGACTGGATAACCGCCACCGGCAACTTCGTCTGCGCCGCTTGGTCCGTTTCGATTAGAGCCAAGCGTTCATCTTCGAAGACCAAATCCATGCACCGCGATTATTCCGTTGCAATCTAATCGTCAAGCCAACTTAACGCAAGGCGTTAAGTTCCGTAGCGCAGGGACAGAAGGTGGGCGATGCAACGTTTCTCGGCCGTCCTCGGCGAAATCGCGCAGTTTTGGCGGCGCCCGCAGTTCCGCCAGCGGGGCACGCCGTCGACTCCACTGCTCTCTTGGCGGCCAGCAGGCCGACCGAGGAGCTGTTCGACCTTGAGTCGGTTGTGAGGCCCGTGGCCGACGACCAACTTGACCTTCCAGAGGCTGATGCGTTTGGCCTAGGTCTCGGCCACTGGGGGGAACTGGCACCAGAGCCGGAGCCTCGACGCCGCTGGTTCGAAGACGATCTGCCGTTCGGCGACTGGGCGGAGGTGGTGGCCTGGAAATCAAGAAGTCGTCCCGACGATTTACGACAGGTCTGCGACGCTTGCGTCAGCGATGCCGGGCTCGCACGCTTCATCACCTACTTTGCCGAGGCCCTTCGCTGCGATTTCTGCGGGCGCCGCTATCGGACGCCGCGGGCCGCGCCCTTCGCTGAGTTGGTACCTTACATCGAAGGCTGCCTTCGCCAAGACTACGACCAGCCCGAGAACGTGCTGTTCCTGGATCCCGAAAGCGAGTCCGGTTTCGCTGGGACCGTCTACGACAATGAGGAGCTTCTGGCCGACTGGTTGGTGGTCGAGCAGAACCTGTTCGACGCGATCGTGGACGCCTTCGATCCAGACTTGCGCTGGTGCGAAAGTGATCAGGCCCGCTTCCTCCCGGAACAGCATCTCGAGGTCAGCTGGACCAGCTTCTGCAGTTACGTGAAGCACACCTCTCGCTTCATGTTCCTGCGCCCGGACGAGCAGGGGCGGCGGCTGTTCGATACGCAGGACTCGACCCTGGTCAGCTCGACGGACATGCTCGACCTCTTCGGAGACGCGGCCGAAACTTGCGGGCTGATTACTACGCTGGGCGTGCGGACCAAGCTCTTTCGCGCGCGGGCCCTTAAGCCCGGTGAGCCTTGGTTCGCCACGGCCGACGATCTCGGCCCCCCCCCGGAGACCGACACGGGCCCGCCGGCCAACCGTATGAGTCCCGCCGGCATCGCGCATTTCTATGCTGCGCTGGACGAAGCCACGGCGCTTCGTGAAAGTACGGACCGCAGCGGTCGTGTTGCCCTCGGAGCCTTCTCTCCTGTCCGTCCCCTGCGGTTGCTCGATCTCCGCTCCGACCGGCCGGTGCCGCACGCGTCGATCTTCGACGGTGTTCCTCGGCTCGCGCGGGGCCTCCCCGGGTTTGTGGAGGCGTTTCGAGAGGAGATTTCTCGGCCGGTCACACGAGACGGACGTGAGCATATCGACTACGTGCCATCGCAGATCGTCACCGAATACATACGCCGGGTGTTCCGCACGGCAGACGGAGAGTGGCTCGATGGGGTGCTTTACCCTAGCACCCGGCAGGATAGTGGCGCCTGCGTGGCGCTGTTCGTGTCTGCGCGTGAGATCGTTGGATCGCGAGAGAGTTGGGGCCGCGATCCGATCCTTCGATTTCGACCGCGCTCGCCGTGCCGGAGACTCGTTCGGGTGCGTAGGGGGCGGATGACTTGGACGGAAGGCTGAGCGTCGTGGCGCGCACGACCTCACGGCCATAAATGCCCGTTCGCGCGCCCCCACGTCCGTTGGCGCACCCCCACATTGACCTCACCCCGACCTTCGCCATAAACCCCCCCTGCGACAGGTTCTCCGCGAGGAGATGAAAAGGGAACTCAGGTGAGACACCTGGGCTGCCCCCGCAACTGTAAGCGGCGAGTCCGCGCGCCATCAGCCACTGGGTCCTTCGGGGTCTGGGAAGGCGGCGCGCAATGGGCGTTGACCCGTGAGCCAGGAGACCTGCCTGACGCAGTCGTCCTTCGACCGGCCGGGGTGCGCCGAGCGAACGGGGATCAGTCCCGAGAGGCGACGTTTGTTGGGCCGTGGCCCGGCGATCGTGCGCCCGCGCCCCCACCCCGGGGTCGTGACGTCCTGTCGCCGTGTGGCGGCTCGTCGTCAGATGAAGGGGCAAGACCCATGAAGACCTATCTCTACTCCACCGCCGCCGCGCGGGCGTCCGTGACGCTCGCCGTGGCCGTTCTCATCGCCACCGCCGCGTTCGCCGATGACCGCGCGCCTGTGTCGGTGACACCCACCCCCGACGCCGCCGGGGCCGAGGCCGCCAACCCGGTCAGCGAGCTGATCGTCACCGCCGCCCGCGGGCCGCAGGACGCCGCCAAGGTCGGCCAATCGGTCACCGTGCTGAACCAGGCCGCCATCGCGGCCAGCCAGCAGGTGCTGGTCTCCGACCTGATCTCGCGCACGGTCGGCGTGGCCTATTCCCGCAACGGCGGGCCGGGCGGCATCACCACCATCCGCATCCGCGGGGCGGAGGGCGACCAGACCGTGGCCGTGGTGGACGGGGTGAAGATCAACGACCCCTCGGCGCCCGGCGGCGGCTATAATTTCGCGGGCCTGCTGACCGGCGACGTGGCGCGCATCGAGATCCTGCGCGGCGCCCAGTCGACCCTGTGGGGCAGCCAGGCCATCGGCGGGGTGGTCAACATCGTCACCGCCGAGCCGACCGCGCCGTTCGAGGCCGCGCTGCAGGCCGAGGCCGGGACCCAGAACAGCTACTATCTGCGCGGCGCGGCGGGCGGGATCAGCGACCACCTGGTCTGGCGGCTGTCGGCCAGCCACAACACCACCGACGGGGTCTCGTCCTTCGCCGGCGGGGCGGAGGACGACGGGGCGCGGACCACGGCGGTCAGCGGGCGGGCCCGGGTGATCGCCACCGACGCCCTCTCCCTGGACCTGCGGGCGGTCTATACCAAGAGCCGCAACGACTTCGACGGCTTCCCGCCGCCGGCCTATGCGTTCGCCGACAGCGGCCAGTATGCGCAGATCGAGGAGCTGGTGGCCTATGCCGGGTTGAACGTGGCGCTGCTCGACGGGCGGCTGAAGAACCGCCTGGCCTTCGGCTACACCAATTCCGACAGCCTGAACTATGACCCGGCCCAGGCGGTGACACCGCTCACCTTCGACTCCACCGGCCGCAACCGGCGCTGGGAGCACCAGGGGAGCTTCGAAATCGCGCCGGCCTGGACCGCCACCTTCGGCGCCGAGCGGGAGACCGCCTCGTTCCGCACCCGCGCGCCCTCGGCCTTTGATCCCAACCCGGCGGCGGCGACGGCCAAGGTCGCCATCGACAGCCTCTATGGCCAGGTTCGCGGGGACCTCAGCGATCACTTGTCGGTCACCGTCGGCCTGCGGCGCGACAGCCACGACACCTTCGGCGATCACACCCTGGGACAGGTGGCGGCCGCCTGGTCTCTTGGCGAGGCGACCATCTTGCGCGCCAGTTTTGGCCAAGGATTCAAGGCCCCGACCCTCTATCAGCTCTATAGCGCGTACGGGAATCTGGGGCTGGCCGCCGAACAGGCCGACGCCTGGGACCTCGGGATCGAGCACACCGTCGGCGATGGATGGCTGAGGGTGGCGGCCACCGGTTTCGGCCGCGAAACGGAGAACCAGATCGACTTCGTCTCCTGCACCTTCGGGTCGCCGGCGCCGGTCTGCAACCCCGGCGGCGTGGCCCGCTTCGGCTACTACGACAACACCGCAAAGACTGCTGCGCATGGGGTTGAGCTGGTGGCCGCCGCCGATCTGGGCCCCCTGGAGCTCGACGCCAACTACACCTGGACCCATACGGAGAACCGCTCGGCGGGCCCCAATTCCGGCCGCGAACTGGCGCGGCGGCCGCAGCACCAGGCCAACCTGGCGGCGACCTACAGGTGGCCATCTGGTCCATCCACGACGGCCGCCATTCGCCACGTCGGGGCCAGCTTCGACAATGCCGCCAACAGCTACGTCCTGCAGAGCTACACCCTGCTGGACCTGCGCGCGGCCTACCCGGTGAACGACACCTTCGAGGTCTATGGCCGGGTCGATAACGTCTTCGACGACAGCTACGAAACGGTCCGCAACTACGGGACCGTGGGGCGCACCGCCACCCTGGGCGTGCGCGCCAAGTTCTGATGGCGTAAGGGTTTGCGGCGGGGGAGGGCCCTCGCCGCAGCTCGTCTGGAGGACGGTTTGGCCGCGCTGATGATCCAGGGCTGCGGGTCCGATGTGGGCAAGTCGGTGCTGGTGGCCGGCCTCTGCCGGCTGTTCGCCAACCGGGGTCTGAGGGTGGCCCCCTTCAAGCCGCAGAACATGTCCAACAACGCCGCGGTGACCGCTGACGGCGGCGAGATCGGCCGCGCCCAGGCCCTCCAGGCCCTGGCCTGCCGCGTGCCCCCCACCGTCGACATGAACCCCGTCCTGCTCAAGCCCCAGAGCGATACCGGCGCCCAGGTTGTGATCCGGGGCCAGGTGGCCGGGACCTTCGAAGCCGCCGCCTACCAGGCCCGCAAAGGGGAATGGCTGGAGGTCGTGCTGGACAGCTTCGCCCGCCTGGAGGCCGCCCATGACCTGGTCCTGGTGGAGGGCGCCGGCAGCCCCGCCGAGACCAATCTGCGGGCCGGCGACATCGCCAATATGGGCTTCGCCCGCGCGGCGCGCGTCCCCGTCGTCCTGGTGGGCGACATCGACCGGGGCCACGTGATCGCAGCCCTCGTGGGCGCCCACGCGGTGCTCGATGCGGACGACGCGGCGATGATCAAAGGCTTCCTGATCAACAAGTTCCGCGGCGACCCGGCCCTGTTCGACGCCGGCCGCGCGGAGATCGCGGCCCGCACCGGCTGGCGCGATTGCGGCATGGCGCCCTGGCTGGCGGCGGCCCGTCGGCTGCCCGCCGAGGACGCCCTGGTCTTCGACCGGCCCACCGGCGCGAAGACGAAGATCGCCGTGCCCCTGCTGTCGCGGATCGCCAATTTCGACGACCTCGATCCCCTGCGCGCCGAGCCGGATGTGGACCTGGTGTTCGTGCCCCCTGGGACCGCCCTGCCGGGCGACGCCGACCTGGTGATCCTGCCCGGGACCAAGTCCACCCTGGCCGATCTCGCCTTCCTGCGGGGGGAGGGCTGGGACATCGACATCGCCGCCCACGTCCGGCGCGGCGGCGCGGTGCTGGGGATCTGCGGCGGCTTCCAGATGCTGGGGCGGGAGGTGGCCGATCCGTCAGGCCTGGAGGGGCCGGCCGGATGCGCGGTGGGCCTTGGCCTGCTGGAGGTCGAGACCGTACTGGCGGGCGACAAGGTGCTGCGCCCGACAGCCGGCCGGCTCACCGGCGGGGCCAGGTTCGAGGGTTACGAGATCCACCTGGGGCGCACCACGGGGCCTGGCCTCGCGCGGCCGTTCCTGAGGGGTGATGACGGCGTCCCTGGCGGTGCGGTCTCCGCGGACGGCAAGATCGCCGGGGCCTATGTCCACGGCCTCTTCAACGCCGCGCCGGCGCGGGCCGCCCTGCTGGCGCAGCTTGGCGCGGCATCGCAAGGCGGTGACCACGGCGTTCTGGTGGACGGCGCTCTGGACGACCTGGCGACGGCCTTGGAGCAGGCGTTCGACATCGAGACCCTGGCCGCCATCGCGGGCCTGCGCCCCTGAGCTTGCATTGAGCGTCTGGCCTGCGCCCGGGGCGCCCGGCTATGGTCGGGCGATGAGCAACTTCGAAACCGTGGCGGCCTGGATCAAGGCCCGGGTGGCCCGCGATCCGCCCCTGGCGAGCGAGCCCGAACTCGGCACGGTCCTGCGGGTGCTGGCCATCTGGCGTTCGCGGCTGATCGCCGAGGCTCTGCTGCGTCGCGAGGGGGCCAGGATTCTCAACGGCCCCTTCGCCGGCATGGAGTATGTGGGCGAGGCCACTGAGGGGGCGCTGGCCCCGCGCCTGCTGGGCTCCTACGAATCAGAACTTCATCCCGCCATCGCCCGGTTCGCCGCCGAGGGGTTCGACTGCGTCATCGATGTGGGCTGCGCCGAGGGTTACTACGCCGTGGGCCTGGCGCGCCTGATGCCAGGCGTCACCGTCCATGCCTATGACATCGTCGAGAAGGCCCGGCAGGCCTGCGCCGAACTCGCCGCCAAGAACGAGGTGGGCGACCGGGTGATCATCGGCGAACTCTTCACCCCCACCGGCTTCGAGGCCTTCGCCGACCGCAAGTGCCTGGTGATGATGGATGTGGAGGGGGCTGAGGACGACCTGCTGCGCCCCGATCTTTCGCCCGCCCTGGCCCGGATGAGCCTGATCGTGGAGACCCACGACGTCTACAGGCCCGGCGTGCTGGAACGCCTGCGTGATCGGTTCGCCGCCACCCACGACATCCAGCGTCTGGATCAGCAGGGCAAGAGCGTACCGCTGCCCGAATGGCTGGCCGCGCAGGGTCATCTCGACCACCTGATCGCGGTGTGGGAGTGGCGCATTCGCCCAACGCCTTGGCTGGTCATGACTCCGAAGGCCGCCGCCTGATGGCTCAGGGTTTCCGGCTGGACGGCGGGGCTGAGAGCCTGGTCTTCCTCACCACCGAGGTCGCCGCGCCGCGCTTGGTCTATTGGGGTCCGGACCTGGGTCCCGCCGACCCCATCCCGCACCTGGCGCGGCTCTCGATCCGCGCCATACCTCACGGCATGCTGGACGGCGGCGAACGGCTGACCTGGCTGCCGGAGGCGGGGCAGGGGTTCACCGGTCATCCGGCCCTGCTGGCCCATCGCAACGGCGCCGAGCTGGTCAGCCAGATGACCCTGCGCCAGGCTGACCTGACGCCGGGCGCCGCGACCCTGGTGCTGGAGGACGTCGCCTAAGGGAGTGAAGTGACCCGGACTCTGACCCTGGAGGCCGCCACCGGCGTGCTCACCAGCCGCGCCCAGCTTCGCAATCTGGACCCCCAGCCCCTGACCCTGGACTGGCTGGCGGCCGGCGCCTTCGACAGCCCGCACGCCGACCTGCTGCTGTTCGACGGCCGCTGGACCCGCGAATTCGCGCCCGTCCGCCAGACCATCTCCACCGGCCTGATCGCCAAGGAGAACCGCAGCGGCCGCACCTCTCACTACGCACCGCCCTTCGCGGTGGTGGGGGAAGCCGATTTCAGCGAGACCCGGGGCGAGGCCTTCGCCCTTCACCTGGCCTGGAGCGGCGACCACCGCATCTTCGCCGAACGCCTGCGTGACGGCCGCATCCAGCTGCAGGCCGGCGAGTTGCTGCATCCGGGCGAGGTGATCCTGGGGCAGGGCGAAACCTACCAGACCCCGGCCCTCTACCTGGCACGCTCCGAGAGCGGCCTGAACGGGATTTCCGATCGGCTGCATCCCTTCGTCCGCGACGTGATCCTGGACGGGCGCCTGCGCGCCAAGACCCGGCCGGTGCACTACAACGGCTGGGAGGCCATCTATTTCGACCACGACCTGACCACCCTGAAGGGCCTGGCCGATCTGGCCGCCGAGGCGGGCGCCGAGCGCTATGTCCTGGACGACGGCTGGTTCAAGGGCCGACCGGACGATCGCTCGGGACTCGGCGACTGGACCGTCGACCCGGCCAAGTATCCCGAGGGTCTCACCCCACTGATTGACCATGTCCGCGGCCTCGGCATGGAATTCGGACTCTGGGTGGAGCCGGAGATGGCCAACGCCGATTCCGACCTGCTGCGCGCCCATCCCGACTGGATTCTCGGCGATCCTGGCCGCGAGCAGCCCCTGGGACGGGGCCAGTACGTGCTGGACCTCACCCGAGCCGAGGTGGCGCAGAACATCTACGGCCAGCTCGACGCCCTGCTGTCAGAGAACGCCATCGGTTACCTGAAGTGGGACATGAACCGCGACCTGACCCATGCGCTGAGCGGCGGACGGGCGGCGACCCACAACCAGACCTTGGCGGTCTATGCCCTCATGGACCGCCTGCGCGCCGCCCATCCCGGCGTCGAGATCGAGAGCTGCTCTTCGGGCGGCGGCCGGGCCGACTACGAGATCCTGAAGCGCACCGACCGCATCTGGACCTCCGACTGCAACGACCCCATCGAGCGCCAGGCGATCCAGCGCGGCTTCTCGATCTTCTTTCCCCCCGAGGTCATGGGCGCCCATGTCGGCGCCGCCGCCAGCCACACCACGGCGCGGACGGCGAGCCTGGATCTGCGGGCCATGACCGCGCTCGGCGGCCACATGGGAATCGAGGCGGACCTGAGAGCCTTCACGGCGGACGAGCGGGGGCGACTGGCCGCCGCCATTGCTCTGCACAAGACTCTGCGCGCCGACCTGCACGCCGGTCGCACCCTGCGCCTCGAACATCCCGACTGCCTGGCCTTCGCCAATGTGGGGGCCGGCAGCGTTCTGGTCTCCGCCGCGCAGGTGGAAACCTCCAGCGCCGCAGCCCTGGCGCCGCTTCGAGTGGTGGGCCTGGAGCCGCGGGCGGACTATGAGATCGTCATGATCAACCCGCCCGAGCGACCCTTCGCGGTGATGAAGCGGCGTATCCCTCTGGTGAAGGGCGACACCCTGACGGCCAGCGGCGCGATGCTGGCCCAGACCGGCATCCCCCTGCCGGTGATGCGGGCCGGCGAGATCGCGGTCTTCCGCCTGACACGGATCGCGCCGTGAACCTTGCCGCCCTGGCCGTCGATTTCCGCGCGCGTTTCGGGTCCGCGCCGCGCCTGTTCCGCGCGCCCGGCCGGATCAACATCATCGGCGAGCACACCGACTATTCCGAGGGCTTCGTCCTGCCTGCCGCAATCGACCGCTGGTGCGCCGTGGCCGCCGCGCCAAACGGCCTGGGGCGGCTGCGCGTGGTTTCGCAGACCTTTGGCCAGGAGATGGAGGCCGACCTCGCCCACCTCGTCCCGCGAGGCGACTGGGCCGACTATGTGGCGGGTCCGGCCAAGACCCTGCTGGAGGCGGGCGTGGCGGTGCTGGGCGCCGACCTCCTGATCGTCTCGGATGTGCCGGTCGGCGCCGGGGTCAGCTCGTCGGCGGCGCTGCAGGTTGCGGTGACTCGCGCCCTGCTGGCGCTCTCGGGAATCGAGGCCGACGGCGTACAGGTCGCCCGCTGGACGCGGGCCTCGGAGAACCAGTTCGTGGGCATGCCGTGCGGGATCATGGACAGCTTCGCCTCGGCCAACGGCATTGAGGGCGGGGCCTTGATGCTGGACTGCCGCAGCCTGCGGGCGACGCCGGCCGCCCTGCCGCGAGATGCAAGTTTTCTGCTGGTGAACTCCATGGTCAGCCACCGGCTGGTGGGCGGCGAGTACCGCCAGCGGCGAGAGGACTGCGAGGCGGCCGCCCGGACTCTCGGCGTCCCGGCCCTGCGTGATGTGGTCGACCTCTCCGTCGCTCTGCAACAGCTCGATGGTGACCTTGTGAAACGCTGCCGCCACGTGGTGACCGAGAACGCCCGTGTGGGTCAGGCGGTGAGCGCGATGGGCGCGGGCGACCTCGCGGCCCTGGGTGAGCTGATGAACCAGTCGCACGCCTCCCTGCGCGACGACATGGAGGTCAGCCTGCCGGTGGTCGATCAACTCGCCGCCATCGCCCAGGCCACCCCCGGCGTGCACGGGGCGCGGCTCATGGGCGGCGGCTTCGGTGGCTGTGTGATCGCCCTGGTGGACACCGCGGCGGTCGATGCGGTGCAGGCCGCCATCGTCGCGGCCTATGGCGCGGTGATCGGGGAAAGCCCCGACGCCTTCGCCTGTCGCGCGGTGGCTGGCGCGTCGGAGGTTTTCCAGTGAGCCGGCCTGAACGGCGCCTCAACCTGCTGACCGGCGACTGGGTGCTGGTCTCGCCGCAACGGGTCAGCCGGCCCTGGCAGGGCGCGGCCAGTCAGGCCGCGCCGGGCGGACGTCTGACCCATGACCCCGCCTGCTATCTCTGCGCCGGGGTGATGCGGGCTGGCGGGGTGCGAAACCCGGACTACGAGGGCGTCTATGTCTTCGACAACGACTATCCGGCCCTGCTGCCCGGCCTGACCGAGGGCGGGGGCGATGACCCGCTGCTGGTCCGCGAGCCCGAGGCAGGACTTTGCCGGGTGATCTGCTACGGCCCAGATCACAGCCTCACCATGGCGGGCATGACCCCGCGCGATATCGAAGAGGTGGTAGAGGTCTGGACGGCCCAGTTCACCGAGCTCGCCGCCCGCCCCGACATTGGCGCGGTGACGATCTTTGAGAACCGCGGCGAGATGATGGGGGCGAGCAACCCCCATCCTCACGGCCAGGTCTGGGCTCAGCAGCACCTCCCCAACGAACAGGCCCGCGAAGGCGACCGCCAGCGAGAGTGGTTCGAGGCCCGCGGCGAGACCCTGTTGGCCGCCTATCTCGCCCGCGAACTGGACGCTGATGAGCGGATTATCTGCGCCAACGAAGCCTTCGTGGCCCTGGTCCCCTTCTGGGCGGCCTGGCCCTTCGAGGCTCTGGTCCTGCCGCGCCGGTCGGTCAGCGGCCTGGACGAACTGACCGCCGCCGAGCGTGCGGGGCTGGCCGACATCCTCTCGCGTCTGACCAAGGCCTATGACCGGCTGTTCGAGGTGTCCTTCCCTTACACGATGGGCTTCCATCAGCGGCCCACGGATGGAGCGGACCATCGCCACGTGACGTTGCACGCCCACTTCTATCCGCCACTTCTGCGCTCGGCCTCGGTGCGCAAGTTCATGGTGGGCTACGAGATGCTGGCCATGCCCCAACGCGACCTGACGCCCGAGGAGGCCGCGGCGCGTCTGCGGGACCTGACATGAACGCCCCCATCACCATGAAGCCGCTGAGCCATCTCCCCGATGGCCGGATGGTGGACGCCTATACCCTGACCAATGTCCACGGGGTGTCGGTGCGCATCCTCACCTATGGAGGCGCCATTCAGTCGATCCGCGCTCCGGACCGCGACGGCGAACTGGACGACATCGTCCTCGGCTACGACCATCTGGAGCGCTACCTGGAGAGCCCGCGCTACTTCGGCTGCCTGGTGGGGCGCTATGCCGGGCGGATCGCCGGCGGCCAGTTCTCCATCGACGGTCGCGACTATGACCTCGACCGCAATGAGGGCGCCAACTGCCTGCACGGCGGCGGCGTCGGTTTCGACAAGACGGTCTGGGCCGCCAAGGCTCAGGAGACCCGGATGGGGGCGAAGTTGACCCTCACCCTCGTCAGCCCCGACGGGGACATGGGCTTCCCTGGCGAGCTGTCGGTGCAGGCGGTCTACGAACTGACCCGGGGCGACGAACTTCGCCTGGAGCTGTCGGCCACGACGACGGCGCCCACGGTGGTGAACCTCACCAACCACACCTACTGGAATCTCGGCGGGCTGAACGCGCGCCACGTCCGCGACCACGAGCTGCAGATCCTGGCCGACGGGGTGCTGGTCACCGACGAGGCCCTGCTGCCCACCGGCGAGGTCCAAGCCCTGGCCGGGAGCGATCTGGACTACCGCCAGCCCCGCGCGCTCACCGCCGACCTCGACAACACCTTCGTGCTCGAGGCCAAGAAGCGCGGCGCCCTGACGCCGGCCGCCCGGCTGATCCACGAGGGGTCGGGCCGCAGCCTGCAGATCGACACCACCGAGCCCTGCCTGACGGCCTATACCGGCTGGGGCGGCGTGGCGCTGGAGACTCAGCATGCGCCGGACGCGCCCAACCAGGCGAACTTCCTGCCCACCCTGCTGCGGCCCGGCGTGGTGCTGAAGACCACGACGGTGTTCAAACTCGGCTAGGACCCATTCGGCCGGCGTGATCCTCGGCGCCCGAAGGTGAATCCAGAGCAGGGCCAGCAGGAAGGCGGCGGCCACGACGGCGAACATCGGCAGGTCGCCGCCGCCACCATCAGATTCTGAACGGCCGTCTGACGGTGAACATAATCTCCGGCGACATGCCTGGCGAAACCTTGGCCAGCGCGCCGCGCTATGCCCGCGCCGTCGAGACCATGGACATCCTGCACACCCTGCTGAATGGTGAGACGCTCGATTTCGATGGCGAGTTCTACAAGCTGAAGGTGAAGCCCCACGCATCCGCGCGGTCTTAGGCAAGTCGCCTCAGTTTTTTCGGCGGCGTGTCGGAGGCCGCCGCCAAGGATTGCGACGTCTATCTGATGTGGCCAGACAAGCAGGAAGTCGTGCAGCAGATCGTCTCCGACATGACCGCGCGCGCCACCCGGCACGGCCGCAAGCTGAAGCTCGGTTGCCGCCTCCACATGGTGGTCCGCGAGACTGGATCCGAGGTTCGCGCCGCCGCCGACCGGCGGCTGTCGCACCTTCACGCCACGGTCGGCGACGCCATCCGCGCCAAGTCCCTGGACAGCCGGTCTGTGGGCCTCCGCCGCCAGGCCGAACGGCGTAGGGGCGCGTCATGACACGGGAGCCGGGCGAGCCCGAACAGCACGAGTTCGCCTTCGCCTCCTTCGATTCGCTTGAAGGGGTGCCGGTCATCGCGCCGGCCCCCGCCGGAACGCCGGCCTATCTGAGACTCTATCGCGCCGCCCAGAGGATCATGCCAGGTGGCCTTATCGCCATCGTCGTGGCGCTGGCAGCCTCCTGGCTGGCCGACCATTACGGCGCGCCGGTCATGCTGTTCGCCCTGCTGCTGGGCATGGCGGTGAATTTCGTCGGCCAGGACGCCCGCTGCCGGCCGGGGATCGATTTCATGGGCCGCACGGTGCTGCGGCTGGGCGTCGCCCTGCTGGGCGCGCGGATCACCCTGGATCAGGTCAGCTCGCTGGGCGGCAAGGTGCTGGTGATCGCCGCGGGTGGGGTGATCCTCACCATCCTGGCTGGCTGGGCCCTGTCGCGCGCCTTCAAGCTGAAGCCGGACTTCGGCATCCTCACCGGCGGCGCCGTGGCCATCTGCGGCGCTTCGGCGGCCCTGGCCCTGTCCTCCGTCCTGCCGCCCTCGCCGACGCGGGAGCGGGACACGACCCTCACCGTGGTGGGGGTCACCACGCTGTCCACCATCGCCATGGTGCTCTATCCGCTGATCGCCGCCGGCCTGGACCTGACCCATACCCAGGCCGGGGTCTTCCTGGGCGCCACTATCCATGACGTGGCGCAGGTGGTGGGCGCCGGCTACGGGGTCTCCCAGGAGGCCGGCGACACGGCCACCATCGTCAAGCTGTTCCGCGTCGCCCTCCTGCTGCCCACGATCGTGATCGTCGCTCTGTTGTTCCGCTCGAAGGTGACCGCCGGCCCATCGGGGAAGCGACCGCCGCTAGTACCGATGTTCCTGCTCGGCTTCGTCGCCCTGGTGGCGGTCAATTCGTCGGGCGTCGTGGCCACGGGCGTCATGGAACAGACCAGCGACGCCTCCCGCTGGTGCCTGGTCACCGCCATCGCCGCCCTGGGCGCCAAGACGTCGCTCGGCGAACTGGTCCATGTCGGGTGGAAGCCGGTTCTACTGATCGTCGCCGAGACTGTGGTGGTGTTGGGCTGGGTGCTGGCGATGCTGCTATTGGGCTGAGGCGCGGGTCACTGCGCGAGCGGAGACCGCCTAACCGATCTACCCTGAAGCCCCCGAGAGGCTTGATGAGATGACTGCGAATTGCGCGCTTCGCACACGCCCGTCGACACGCCCCCGAAAGATTTGTTATCAGCGTTCAGTTAGCTGCCGCACGAGAGACTGATCACATGTCCGAAGCCGCCACCCTGACCCGTTCCGCCCAGAAGACCGAACATTTCGATGTCCTGATCGTCGGCGCGGGCATCGCTGGCGTCGGCGGCGCCTATCACATGGCCAAGGAACGGCCGGGCTCCAGCTTCGTGGTGCTGGATGTGCAGGACACCTTCGGCGGCACCTGGGCCACCCACAAGTATCCGGGCATCCGCTCCGACAGCGACCTCTACACGTTCGGCTACAGTTTCAAGCCCTGGGTCGGCGCCCCCATCGCCACCGCCGACGAAATCCTGCGCTATATGGGCGAGGTGATCGACGACAACGATCTGGCCCGCCACATCCGCTACAAGCACAAGATCACCAAGGCTTCCTGGTCCAGCCAGGCGAACCTCTGGACCCTGGACGCCATCCGCACCGACACTGGCGAGGCGCTGCGTTTCACCACCAACTTCCTGTGGATGTGCCAGGGCTACTTCCGCCATTCCGAAGGCTACACGCCGCAATGGCCCGGCATGGCCGACTTCAAGGGCCAGATCATACATCCCCAGACCTGGCCGCAGGACCTTGCCTACAAGGGCAAGAAGGTGGTGGTGATCGGCTCCGGCGCCACGGCTGCGACCCTGGTCCCCAATATCGCCGACGACTGCGCCCACGTGACCCTGCTGCAGCGCTCGCCGACCTATTTCATCCCGGGCCGGAACGCCAACGAGCTGGCGGACACCCTGCGCGAGCTGAAGATCGACGAGACCTGGATCCACGAGATCGTCCGCCGCAAGATCGTCCACGACGGGGCGGCCTTCGCCCGCCGCGCCGAGGAGGAACCGGAGGCGGTGACCGCCGAGCTGCTGGCTGGTGTCCGCGCCTTCCTCGGCGACGACTTCGATGTCGGCAAGCACTTCACGCCGCGCTATCGCCCTTGGCGCCAGCGTATCGCCTTCATCCCCGGCGGCGATCTGTTCATGAGCGTCCGCTCGGGCAAGGCCTCGGTGGTCACCGACGAGATCGACCGCTTTACCGAAGGTGGCCTGCTGCTGAAGTCGGGCGAGACCCTTGAGGCCGACATCGTCGTCACCGCCACCGGCTTTGATCTGGCGGTTCTGGGCGACATCGACTTCTCCATCGACGGCAAGACCTTGGACTTCGGCGAGACCGTCACCTACCGCGGCATGATGTTCACCGGCGTGCCCAACATGGCCTGGGTGTTCGGCTACTTCCGCGCCTCCTGGACCTTGCGGGCCGACATGGTGGCGGAGTTCGTCCTGCGCCTGTTGGAGCACATGGACGAGAAGGGCGCCAAGAAGGTGGAGGTCGCCCTGCGCGATCAGGACAAGGACATGGCCATCCTGCCCTGGATCGACCCGGAGAACTTCAACCCCGGCTACCTGATGCGCGGCATGCACCTGCTGCCCAAGAGTGGCGACAAGGCCGAATGGCGCCACAGCCAGGACTATCTGACGGAGAAGGACGAGTTCCCGCTGATCGACCTCGACGACAAGGCCTTCGTCTACAAATAGCCGCTCAGCAGACGAGGACCGGGGTGCGGATGCCCCAGACCCCGCGCGCCTCGATGCGCTGAAGCTGGGTCTGGACATCCGACAGCAGGACCGCGCGCGAGACAATCACCAGGTCGACGGCGGCGCGCTCGATATAACGGGCCGTCGCGTCGTCGAGATCCGTGGCCTCGAGGACGAAGGCCTCCGCCTCCTTGGACAGCAGACTGGCCCGCGCCCAGCTCAGCTTCTCGGATGCGTCCTGGTCGGGCCCCTGCACCACGACAAGGTCCATATCCAGGTCCGCGAGGCCGGGGTGGCTGGCAAGGAATTCCACCGATCGGCGATGGTCCATGTCTGCGTCCAACAACACCAGAGCGCGGGTGATCGGCAGGAATATCTTGGAGGTCAGGCAGACGGGCGTGGCGGTGGCGCGAATGACCTTCTCCACGCTGGCGCCGAGGGTCGTGCGCTGACCGTGGCTGAGCTCGCCGCGCTTGCCCATCACGATGAGATTGGTGGCCTGGCCCGAGACATAGTCGATGAACTGCCCTCGCGCCTCTTCGGCCGTGGCCTCAAGGGCGCCTTCCCCGTGCAGTCGGTCGAGGGCATGCTGCAGGCGCGCTTCGGCCCGGGGAGAACCGTCGGCCGGCGCGACCGAGGCCTGGCCCTCATTGACATGGATCGCCCGAATCGTCGCCCCCAGCCGCCCCGCGAACCAAGCGGCGTGATCGCACACGCTATTGGAATAGGCGGAGCGATCGATGCAGGCGAGAACATCGGGCATTGAGGATGCTCCGGGTAAAATCAGAAACGGGGTGCCTAGAGCCTAGTCTCGCCACTCGCTCAAGGTCTCGCCCGTGTCGCCGTCAAGGAAGGCGACGCGGTCATAGGTCACCGCATAGAGGCAGATCGGCCGGTGGTCCGGCGACTCGCTCCAGCATTGGCTGGCCTGTCCGTTCTGGAAGCCTACGAGGCGACCTTCCAGTCGAAGTCGGTAGGTGTGGGACAGCACGGAGGTGTCGGTCTTGGCGACCTTCCGCACGAACTCGTAGGGCCGCCCCCCCCTTTGGGCCAGCCGGGAACTGGTCGAGTCGAACACCTGGGCGAGGGCCAGGGTCTGGGCGGCCGGCGGGGTCGGCGTGGCCGGTAACTCGGTCTTGCGCTTTGGCGGGCAGGCTTCGGACTTGACCCACGGGCGAGGCACCCAGAAGCCTTCGACCGCTTCCACCTTGGCGGCCTCGCTGAGGCCTTTCACCAGGGGCAAGGTGGACAGATCAACCGGTCGCGCCACCAGACGCAACGCGCCTTTGTCGAGGTCGTATTCGGCGAAGGCCTGGGCGCCGTCGGCCCCGGTGCGAGGGCCATTGCAACCGAAGGGTATCTCGAGGCTGAAGGTCCGACCCACCAGCGGCGATTTTTCGGTCGCCGGCTTGCCGCCCGTGGCGAAGGCCGCAGCGGCCAGATTGGCGGCCTCGACCAGCTCGGTCCGGTTCACCGCCGGCGGCGGCAAGGGCTCAGGTGGCGGAGTGTCGGGACGACGCAGGACCGCGAACAGCAGAATGGCTGCCAGGACGCCGCCGATGATCAAGGGAGCTATCAGTGAGAGATTGCGGCGGGTCGCCACCGGCCTATGATCGGACATTCACCAACCTTAGCAGATGGCGACGACATTTTGACAGTTCCTCAGAGCTTTCTGGGCGGCAGGCCCGGGAATGAGGGGCGGGCGCCGCAGCGAGTCGGCGTCCTGGCGGCGCAATGACCGCCCATCAGCTGATCGCGCTGGCGGTTCTGATCGCCGTGATCGTGGCCCTGATTTGGGGTCGTTTGCGCTCGGACGTCGTCGCCCTGGCGGGCGCGGCGGTCCTGCTCGCCACCCGCACGATCCGTCCGGTCGAGGTCCAGGGCGCCTTTGCGAGCCCCGCGATCATCGCCCTGGCCAGCCTTTTCGTCATCGCCTACGCCATGGAGTTGTCGGGCCTTCTTGGCCTGATCATCCGACATGCGATCCGCCTCTGCTCACGCATGGGTGTTCTGGGAATCTGGCTTGTCATCACCGCCTGCGGCGCGGCCTCCGCCTTCCTGAACAATACGCCCATCGTGGTGTTGTCGGCGCCCGTGGTTCGCGACGTGGCGCAGTCCATGAATCTGCCACCCAAGCGTTTCCTGATTCCGCTGTCCTACGCATCCATCCTCGGGGGCGCCTGCACCCTCATCGGCACCTCCACCAACCTGCTGGTCAACGACATGGCCCGGAATGCCGGGCAACCTGGGTTCGGCCTGTTCGAAATCACGCCGGTTGCGCTGATTGTCGCCCTGGCTGGGGGCGTCTACCTCTTCCTGTTCGGCGGTCGCCTGCTGAGCGGAGCCGAGGAGGAAGACCCGCCCGAGCCGCTGCCGGCCAAGGCTGCTCAGGCGACCGGGGACGATCCGAATCTGGTGCCGGTGAACCGTGACTTCCGACCTTACGAGGCCATCGTCTCCCTCACGGTTTTTGTCGGCGTGGTGGCGGCCGCGGCCTTCGGACTCGCACCGATCGCCGCCTCGGCCTTCGCTGGGGCGGTCTTGCTGGTGCTTCTGCGGGTGATCAGTGTTGATGACGCCTACAAGGGGCTCCGCCCGGACATTCTGCTGCTGATCGCCGGCATGGTGGTGGTGGGCCTCTCGCTGGAGGTCACCGGCCTGGCCTCGCTGGCCACAAACGCTCTGGTGGGATGGGTCAAGGTGCTGGGCCCAGGTCTGGCCCTTGTCCTGCTCTACGGCGCGACCTTGTTCCTGACCGAAATCCTCTCCAACGCCGCGGTCGCCGTGCTGCTCACCCCCGTCGCCGTGGCGCTCGCCGAGAGCCTGGGGGTCAGTCCGCGTCCCTTCCTGATTGGAATCATGATGGCGGCCAGCGCGGCTTTCGCCACGCCCTTCGGCTACCAGACCAACGTTCTGGTCTTCCAGCTGGGCCGCTATTCCTACATGGACTTCGTGCGGATCGGCGTGCCGCTCAACCTTCTGACCTGGGCGGTCGGGGCGGCGACCATTCCGTTGTTCTTCCCGTTCTGAGCACACTAAGCGGCTGAATTTTCAACATCTTGTCTCCATCACGCCATTGTTAAGGTTGTGCGGGGCGACAAATGCGACCCCAATCTGATATAATTGGGCTGAGCATCAATTGGATTTGGGGGTCGTATGCATGATATTCAAAGAGAAACTGTACTTGTAGTTTGTAGTGACCCGGCAGTTGCTGATGAGTTGCTTCAATGCTTGTTCCGGGAGGGCGTGAATGCTGTTGGTCCTGTCGCGGATGCGCGAATGGCGCTGGCGATCGCGACCCACACCCAGCCCACCCTGGCGATCATCGCCAACCCGCCCACTGGCCGCCGAGGCGCGGTGGAGCTGGCCCAGACCTTGAAGCGCGACTGGGGGATCAAGTCGTGGATTCTGGACGATGCCGTCTCAGAGCGGGATCAGAGCGCCGGCGACCTGGCCTGGTCGGCGCACCCCATCCAGATCGAGAGCTTGCGCCGTGTCCTTGGCCGGCCAGACGAGATTGACGCGGTCTGTCTGTAACGACCGCTGACGTGGTCTGCGCCGAGCGCCAGCTATCCTCCATGGCGGACCTCCCTTACCCACTGTTTCGTAGTCCCGCCGCCACGCCGTTGATGGTCAGGTGGATGCCTTCGCGCACCTCGGCGGTGTCGTCGCCGGAGCGCCGGCGGCGGATCAGCTCGATCTGCAGATGGTTGAGCGGGTCGATATATGGCAGGCGCGAGCGAATGATCGCCGACAGGTCGGGATTGTTCTCCAGCAGCACCGACTGGCCGGTGATGGAGAGCAGGGCGTTGGTGGTGCGCTCCCACTCGGCGCTGATCGGGCCGAAGATGGCGTCGGCCAGGGCGCGGTCCTCCACCAGGCTCGAATAGCGCCGGGCGATGGCGATGTCGGCCTTCGCCAGCACCATCTCCATGTTGGCCAAGGTCGTGGAGAAGAACGGCCAGTTGTGGTGCAACTCCTGAAGCTGCTCGGGCGGTAGGCCCGCCGCCTCCACCGCCGAGCCGAAGCCGTACCAGCCCGGCAGCATCACCCGAGCCTGGGACCAGGAGAACACCCAGGGAATGGCGCGCAGGCCCTCGATGGTGCGGGTGGCCTGGCGCGAGGTCGGACGGCTGCCGATGTTCAGGTCGGCGATCTCGGCGATCGGCGTGGCGGCGAAGAAGTAGTCAGCGAACCCCTTGGTCTCGTAGACCAGAGCTCGATAGGCGCCGAAACTCTCGTCCGACAGCCGCCCCATGATAGTGCCATAGGCCTCTCGCGTGGACACGTCGCGCTTGCGCAGGGACGCCAGCACGACCCCCGCGGTCAGGGTTTCCAGGCTTTGGCGCGCCAGTTGCGGATCGGCGTACTTGTTGGCCACCACCTCGCCCTGCTCGGTGATGCGGATATGACCGTTCACGGTGCCGGCCGGCTGGGCCAGGATGGCGTCGAAGCTCGATCCGCCGCCACGCCCCACGGTGCCGCCGCGACCGTGGAACAGCTGGAGGGAAAGGCCGGCGGCTTTCGTGGCCGCCACCAGGGCGGTCGAGGTCTGGTGCAGGGTCCAGGTGGAGGTGAGGTAGCTGCCGTCCTTGTTGCTGTCCGAATAGCCGATCATCACCTCCTGCCGGCGCTTGCCGGCCAGCAGCCGGCGCACCAAGGGGATGGCGAGGTAGCGGCTCATGGTGACCGGCGCGTCGCGCAGGTCGGCGATGGTCTCAAATAGCGGCTCGGCGAAGATCCGCGTGCCGGCGGGGTCGCCCGGCATGTACAGGCCCACCTCCTTGAGCAGCAGATAGACCTCCAGCAGGTCGGAGACCGAGGTGGTGTTGGAGACGATGTAGGCCTTGATCGCCTCGGGACCGTAGAGCCGGACAGCCTCGGCGGCGGCCTGCAGCACACCATGCTCCTTGACCGTCTCCTCGCTGTAGGCGGCGTAGGGCGAGTGCAGGAGACGGCCGTGCGAAAGCTCCTTGACCAGCAGGTCGCAACGCTCGGCTTCGGATAGGCCCTCGTAGTCGGGGCAGACCCCGGCGACCTTCAGCAGTTCGGCGGCCACCCGGGCGTGGACCGCCGAGTTCTGGCGCATGTCCAGGGTCGCCAGATGGAAGCCGAAACAGTCCACGGCGCGGATCAGATCGGGCAGGGCGCCCTCGGAGAACACTTCGCCGTGCTGGGCGATCAGGCAGTCCTGGAGAACCTGAAGGTCCGCCTGCAGTTCGCCGGGGCTCGTATAGGGCGGGCTGCGGAGGGGCGTCGGGCGCGCCCAGCCGCCGGTCAGCCCGGGGTAGGCCGCCGCCAGCCGCGCGTAGATGCCGGTGAGCGCCCGGCGATAGGGCTCGTCGGCCCGGTTCAGCGAGGTGTCGGGCGATCGGTCGGCCAGGGCCCGCAGTTCCGGCGTGGTCTGGGCCAGGCTTGATGAGATGGAGAGTTCGGCGCCCAGGGCGTTGATCCGCGCCAGGTGGCTGTCCAGGGCCGCCCGCGACTGCCGGGCGAAGGTGTGCCGCATGATGTCGGCGGTGACAAAGGGGTTGCCGTCGCGGTCACCCCCGACCCACGATCCCACCTTCAGGAAGCTGGGCAGGGTGGTGTCCGGCGTCAGGTGTTCCCAGTGGGCATAGAGCTTGGGCAGTTCGGTGAGGAAGCTGCGTTCGAAATACGAGACGGCGTTCTCGATCTCGTCGGTGACCCCCAGCTTAACGCCGCGCAGCAACCGCGTGCGCCAGATGATGGAGATCTGCCGGACCAGGTCCCGCTCGTGACCCGTGCGGGCGTCCTCGTCAGGTGTATCGTGGGCGTCCAGAGCGCGGATGATGGCGCCGGCGCGGTCCAGCAGGCTCTTGCGGCGCACCTCGCTGGGGTGGGCGGTGATCACCGGGGCGATCACCGCGTTGGCCAGCAGCGCCGCCACCTTGTCGGGTCCGACTCCCGCGTCAGCGAGGCTGCGCATGGCGCCGGCCAGGGTGTCGGGGCGGCCCTCGTTCTCGCGGCCACGCCGCCGCTGGATCTGGTCCTCGGCGATGTTTGTGATCTGCAGGAAACAGGCGAACGAATGGGCGAAACGCACCGCATCCGGCAGGGAAAGCTCACGCAGCCGAGTTTCGACGGCTCGGTCGTCCACGCCGGGGCCATGTCTGTGCAGGGCGACGGAGGCCTGGCGGATCTGTTCGATCTCGTCATAGACGGCCAATCCGTCTTCCGAACGGATGACGTCCCCGAGAATGCGACCCAGGAAACGCACCGTGGCGCGGAGCTGAACGGGCAGGGAATGGGGCATGGACGACCTTCCGAAGATGGCGAGGGTCTCGGTATCAAGCATCTCAGCAGACCGGGACTTGACTTATGACACCGGTGTCAACGGGCTCGCAACCCACCAAAGCCACTTCACTTGGCGACAATACCTAAGGACCCGGCCGATAGCTCTGTTCCGTGTGGCCCATCAGTTGCTCCGGGTAGAAGTAGACCTCCCGCAGGTCGCCCGCCGCGTAGCGGTCCGCCTGGTCGTTGAAGTGCTTTGAGGCCGGATCGCCGCTCTCGCCGCCGGCCGTCACCGCCCGCGCGCGGACCCTCTCGCCGAACTCCACCACGGCGACGAAGCTATTGCCGCTGGTCCCATAGTACTTCTTGGTCCCGGGCTTGCGCCCGGCGCCGAAGGAGGCGAGCGAGCCCCATTGGGCCGAGGCGAAGGGTACGGGGATGCTGGGGCCAGCGTCACTGAAGGGCTGCACGAGGTCGCCGGTCAGGCGCTGGAAGCGATTGATCTGGCCCCAGGGCGTGCGCCAGGTCCCGAAGTCCGCCGCCAACCGGTCCGAGGCCACGGCAAGGGCTGTCAGCTTCTGCTCGGCCGTGGTGCGGCTGACCATGTCCTCATAGACCGAGCGCCGCTCGGCGCGGGCGGCGACGGCCACCTCGCTCCATAGCTGCTCGCCCCAGAACACCGCCAGGGAGGTGGCCTGCGACTCCGCCGAGGATCGGCGGTCCCAGCCCCGCAGCACGGCGATCTGGTCGGCCAGCTTCACCTTGAGCGGCTTCGTCCCGGGGGTCTCGTCATAGGCGGCGATCAGTGGCGGGATCAGTGGGTCGAAGGCGGTGAGGCGCGGGTCATACGCCGCCGCGATCAGGGTCGGCAGGGTGAAATCCTTGCGGTTTTTCAGCACCAGGGCCGCGTGGATGCCGCGAGGGTTCTCGCCGGCGGAATCCATGTAGCGAGGGTAGTCGGCCTTCCGTGGGCTTTCCGCGCCGGCCGCCGAATAGGGCCAGTTGTTGGTGTTGGCGATCCAGCCGTTGGACGGGTTCAGCAGGTGAGGCGCCTCATCCAGCGCATGCAGCCCCTTCCAGTCCGTGGCCGGGTCGGCGCCATCCACAGGCCTGGTGTAGTCGAACCGGTCGTCGCGCCTGGGAATGAACTGCGGGTGCAGATAGGCGACCGCGCCCTTTGAGTCGGCGAACAGAGTATTGTTCGACGAGTTCGCCTGCAGGGCCATGACCTTCATGTAGCTGGCGTAGTCGGTCGCCTTGGTGCGCAGGAACGACTGGCTGAGCGTGGCGATGGGCTTGTGCATCAGGGCCACGGCGATCCACTTGCCGCCGGCCTCACGGACGATGGGGCCGTGGTGGGTGCGGTAGACGGTGAAGGTCTTGGCCTTCATCGACCCGTCGGTGGCGCGGTAGGGTACGGAGATGAGCCTGGTGATGACCGGCCGGTTCTCGCGCCCGTAGCGATAGGTCAACTTGTCGCCGCTGATCGTCTCGGCGAACTCGTCGATGGAATCCAGGCCGCTGGTGGTGTGCATCCAGCCGGCCTTGGCGTTGAAGCCCTGGTAGATGAAGAACTGCCCCCAGGTCGCCGCGCCGTAGACGTTCAGCCCCTCGTCGCTGGTCACCTGCTGTTCGGAGCGGAAGAAGAAGCTGGTGTGCGGGTTGATCAACAATAGGGCGTGACCGGCGGCGGTGGCGTCCGGCGCGATGGCGAAACCGTTGGAGCCCGAGGGCTCCTTGAACCGGGCCAGGGCGACCTGTTCCTCGCCCATCGAGGTCTGGCGGCCGCCGTAGAAGGCTTCGAGTTGGGCGAGGGAGATGCTCTCGATATCGCCGCCGATACTGCCCTCGGTGAAGGAGAGCGCCATCCAAGGCTCGAAGCGCTTGATCACCCGGGGCGTCACCTTGGGATGGGTGGCGAGGTAGTAGTTCAGGCCGTCGGCCCAGGCGGTCATCAGGGTCTGCAGCCAGGCCGGGCTCTTGGCGTAGTCGGCCTTCAGGTCGGCGGGATCGATGAACATCTTCATCCGCAGGTCCTGCCAGACAGCCTTCTCGCCCTCAGCCTCGGCCAGCCGGCCCATGGCGTTGATGTAGTTGGTCTCCACACGGTTGAAGTCGTCCTCGGCCTGGGCATAGACCATGCCGAACACCGCATCGGCGTCGGTCTTGCCGCGCACGTGGGCGATGCCCCAGTCGTCGCGGACGATGCTGATTCCGGCCGCCAGTTTCTCCCACCGGGCGCTGTCGGTCGCGGTCGCAGCGGCGGCCGGGGCGGCGAAGGCGAACAGGGCGACGAGGGCGAGGGCGCGCAGGAGCATGTGCATGCCGCGACGCTAGGGTCTGGTCCGGGCCACGGCAACGCCGCCCCACGGGAAATCGGCGCCTGGCGACCCGTCGCTAGGGGATGAGGCGCCGGGCGGCGGCCTCGAGCACGTCCTGCGTCTGATCCACGGAAAGGCCCTGTTCCTCCCGCAGCCGTGACCAGGCCTCGAAGCTCAGCAGCAGGTCGAGGACTTCAAGGGTCTGGGGATCGACCGCGTCCCCCACCACGCGTTCGAGGATCTCCCGTAGTCTTTGGGACAGGCGGTTGGCGTCGTCGCCCAGGAACCGCGAGCGGTGGCGGAAGGCGTCGGAAGCCTTGCGGAAGGGCCCGATCTTCTCGAAGGCCACGCCACGCCGGCCCACCAGCTCCACCACCCGGCCGCGCCAGTCGGAGGCCTTGAAGGGCTGGTCGGCCACAGCCTGAACCTCGGCCTCGATGGCCTCGGACATCTCGCGGTAGAGGCTGTCCATGTCGCTGAAATGCCGGAAGACGGTGCGCAGGCCGACATCTGCGCGGGCCGCCACCTGTTCCGCGCTGGGGGCGATCTCGCCCGACTGCACGATCTGCAACATGGCCGCGACGATACGGGCGCGATTGTCCTCGCCCCGCTTGCGCCGGCCGTCGGACGAGCCCCCAGGCTCGACAGTCTTCACGTCCGCAAGGTCCGCCACGCGATCTCACTCATCCAGCCTACAACCGGTGATTAAGGCCGCTCGGGCGCTCGCGCCAGTACTCAGACGAAGAGCGCCATGCATCCGGTTGCCGCAAGGACGGAATCGACCCGCGCGAGGGCGCCGGCGTCCAGCTCCGCCCGCGACGATCGCAGCCATTGCAGGCACTTGGCCTGATAGGGGAAGGGCTGCTGGCTCCAGGCCTGGCCGTCCACCACCGCAGCGACATCCGGCGCGCGCTCCATCACGGCTCGCGCATTGGCCAGCATGACCGGCGGATAGACCCGGCCGATCTCGGTGAGCAGGGCGATGAGCGTCTGCGGCAAGGCGTCGATGTCGTTCCAGCCGTCCTGCGTGGGCTCGACCCCGGACTGATCCTCCATCATGCCGACCCAGGCGGTGACGCGCGGCGCGATCTTCAGGGTCAGCGCCATGGGGGTCGGGTCGAACTCGGCCAGTTGGGTCATCTGGCCGAAGATCGCGAAGTCGGCGGAGGAAGGCCGCTGCCCCAGCACATAGGGCTGCCCGGTCAGATGGGCGTCGAAGGCCTTCAGGAAACGTACATAGGCCGCCTCGATCACCGGGCCGGTGGTGGGGTTGGAGCCGACATAGCGTAGGCGTCCGATCTGCCGCTCCGCGAACATCGCGCCGCGGGCCTCCAGTACGTCGTCCGGGACGCAGAATCCGCGCCAGCAGGGCAGGATGGCGGCGGCCTTGGCGATGTCGGCCTCGTAGGCCCAGCGGTAGTGGAACATGGCCTTGGTCAGCCACTCGTCCGCATAATCCTCGATCAACTCGTTCAGGAAGGCGAGCGCCGGGTCCGACGGGACCAAGCTGCGGCCCTCATGCTCCCGCTCCAGCCGCCGGATGATCGGGGTGGAGTCGGTGACCGCCTGAAGGTCTCCCGCCTCATCGGGCAGGTAGAAGGTGGGCAGCAGGGCGACCTTGGGCTGGGGCAGGCCCGACAGGGCCGGGCCGCTGGGCGGCAGGAAGCGGTAGGGGATGCGCCGGTAGCGCAGAACCGCCAGCATCTTGCGGGTATAGGGCGAGCCAGGCGCGCCGGAGAGGGCGATAGGATCCGTCATGCCGGGGTCTCCTCAGCGGAAGGTCATGAGCCGGTTGGAATGGGTGATCTTCGCCGAACCGGCGGGCAAGCTTACCAGGTCGCCGTCGTGGCCCACCCGGATCGGTCCCTTGAAGATGTCCCGCGACTTGCCGAGGAACGGCCCCTCCAGAGCCCGGCTCGGCAGAGGCGGGATGATGTGGGTAAAGAGCAGGGATTTCACGCCGGCCCGCTGGGCGATACCAGCGGCTTGCTCCGGGGTCGTGTGGTAGCTGAGGATGTCATGGAAGATGGCCGCCAGATTGGCGCGACCGTCCGTCAGCGCCGACTTCCGCTGCAGGCCCACCAACTCCGGCGACAGTCCCTCGTGCACCAGGAGGTCGGCGCCCTTGGCGGCCGCCTCCAGACGCGGAGAGGCCGCGGTGTCGCCGCTGATCACCACCCGGCGGCCCTTGTAGACGAAGAGGTAGCCCACGGCCGGTTCCACCGGATTGTGAGGCACGGGGAAGGCGATGACTTTCAGGTCAGGCTCGTCGATCAGCGTCACGTCAGGCAGGCTGGGTCGGGCCTCGAACGAATGGGCCGCGCCGCCGAAACCCGAGGGCGGCGCCACGGCCGCGCCGTGATGGGCGACCCGGTAGCCGCTGTCGAGCACGTAGGCCGACTGGAACCCGGCCACCACCTGCTCGACCCCGGTGGGTCCGTAGACGGGCAGGGGGCTGGTATTGGCGCCGCTGGCCCAGCGCTGCAGCATCAGCTCGCCCAGGCCGTCGATATGGTCTGAGTGGAAATGGGTCAGGAAGACCGCGTCCACCCGCGCCGGCGGCAGGTTCATCAGGGAAAGGTTCTTCGTGCCGCCGGCGCCGGCGTCGACGACGAACAACTTCTTGCCGGCCAGGACTACGGTGCATGGGCCGGCGCGGGTGGGATCGGGCATCGGCGAGCCCGAGCCACACAGGCCAACGTGCAGACCGTCCGGCAGGCCGGCATAGGGATCGCGGGCCATGGCCTGGAGATAGACCTTCTCCATCGCCGCGGTCGCCAGCCTGCCTCGCATCAGCCAGGCGCCCGCAAGAACCACAGTCGCCACACTGATCAGAATCAGGACCGCTGTCCGCCACTTCGACATGTCTTGCCCCCGCTCCGGCTTGACCCGGCAATATATTGACATTCATATTGCCACTAGTTTCGATGAAGAGCCAGAGAGAACTGGCGAGAGGGATGGCATGCAGGTTCTGAGAACCCCGGACGAACGCTTCGCCGGCCTTGCCGAGTGGCCCTTCGGCCCCCACTACGCCCAGGTCACGGACGCCGACGGCACGGTCATGCGTCTGGCCTACGTGGATGAAGGCCCCCGCGACGGGGCTGTCGTGGTGCTGATGCACGGGGAGCCATCCTGGGCCTATCTCTACCGCAGGATCATCGCCGCCCTTGTGGCCAAGGGCCATCGGGTGGTCGCCCCTGACCTGATCGGTTTTGGACGGTCGGACAAACCGACCCTGCGCACCGACTACACCTACGCCCGCCACGTCGACTGGATGAGCCAGTGGTTCGCGGCGATGGCGTTGAACCGGGTCACCTTGTTTTGCCAGGACTGGGGCGGGCTGATCGGCCTGCGCCTCGTGGCGGCCTTCCCCGACAGGTTCGCGGGCCTGGTGATCGCCAACACCGGCCTGCCGACAGGTTCAGGCATGACCGACGGATTCAAGGCCTGGCTGGAGTTCAGTCAGTCGGTTCCGGAAATGCCGATCGGCATGATCGTCAACATGGGGACCGGCCGCGACCTCTCGCCAGAGGAAGTCGCCGCCTATGACGCGCCCTTCCCGGACGAAACCTACAAGGAGGGCGCGCGTCAGTTTCCGACCTTGGTTCCGGTGACGCCCGAGCATGGGCAGGTGGCGGAGAACAAGGTCGCCTGGGAGGTGCTGGAACGGTTCGACAGGCCGGTGATCACCGCCTTCAGCGATGGCGACGCCGTCAGCCGCGGCGGGGACGTCACCTTCCAGACTCGCATCCCGGGCGCCAAGGGGCAGCCCCACGTCACGACAAAGGGCGGCCACTTCCTGCAGGAGGACTGCCCCGACGATCTCGCCGCCATCCTCGACACCATGATCCGCGCCCGGAGCTGAACCATGAAGGTTGAAAACGCCGTCCTGCCGCCGATGGCCCAGGCGATGGAGTTCTTCGGCGCGCCGGAAGACGGGCCCTTCGTGATGGTCAACCTGCTTAAGTTCAGGTCTACGGCCGAGTACGCCGACGGCTCGGACGCTCATCTGACGGGCCGCGAAGCCTATGCCCGCTATGGCGAAGGCGTGACGAAACTGGTGGAGGCCCAGGGTGGCGCCATGCGCTACAGCGGCGAGGTCACCGGACTGATGATCGGCGAGGTGGAGGACCTCTGGGACGTGGTGGCGCTGGTCGAGTATCCATCTCTTGCCGCCTTCCGCGACATGGCGATGTCTCCGGAGATGGCCGCCATCGAACACCACCGCAAGGCGGGCTTGGCCGGTCAGCTCAACCTCAAGACCAAGGCGCGGGGCTAGGCTTTCGCACCGGGATCCCGGAGCGCCGATCTGCGTTCGGGATGACGGGTCTGGCGATCCGTCAGTTGTCCCAGAGGATGTATTCCTCGCCGGCCTTCTGCGGCTGGCCGCTCGGGTGGTCGATGAAGACCGGGCCTTGGAGCAGGGAGGGCCACATGGGCTTGGCCGTCTGGGTGTCCTGGTCGCGGAGCAGGGCCTTAAGGGCGATGACCTTGTCAGGCTTCGCCTTGGAGAGATCGTGCTGTTCGGTGGGGTCGGTAGCCAGGTCGTAGAGCCAGACCTTCTCGCGCGCGCCGTTGACCTGCAGCTTCCAGTCGCCGTCCAGTACGGTGCTGTACTGGCCCGAGCGCCAGAACAGGGTCTGGTGTGGGCGGCCCGTGGCCTTGCCCTGCAGGTAGGGCATCAGGTCGACACCGTCGATCACCCGGTCCTTGGGAACCGCCGCCCCGGCCGCGCCCGCGGCGGTGGCGAAGATGTCGATGTGGCTGACGGGGTTGGCATAGCGTGACCCGGGCGTGATCTGGCCCGGCCAGCGCATGAAGAACGGCGCGTGGATGCCGCCCTCGAAGAAGGTGGACTTGAAGCCGCGATAAGGGCGGTTGACCTCGGGCAGGCCGACATAGCCCGCGCCGCCGTTGTCGCTGGTGAAGATCACCAGGGTGTTGTCGTCCAGGCCCTCATCCTTCAGCGCCTGCAGCACGCGCCCGACATTGCGATCCAGATTGCGCACCATGGCGGCGTAGACCCGCAGGCGATGATCCTTGATCTGCGGCAGGGCGTCGTAGTCGGCCTTGGTGGCCTGCAGCGGCGTGTGGATGGCGTTGGGCGCGTAGTACATGAAGAATGGCCGGTTCTTGTTGGCCTTGATCGCACTGACTGCCTCATCGGTGAGGTAGTCGGTCATGTAGCCCTTTGGCGCGAACATCTTCGAGCCGTTATGCTGCACCTGGTAGGGCAGGTTGGGCCACAGGAAGCGGTCGATAGGGTCCCAGGGTTGCTTGGCGTTGACGACGTCGGGCGCTTTTTCCGGCAGGTACATCGAACCGCCGGCGATGAAGCCCAGGCTCTCGTCGAAGCCCTGGGCCTCCGGCCGGGAGCCGTCAGCGCCGCCCAGGTGCCATTTGCCCAGGTGGATCGTCTGGTAACCTCTGGTCTTCAGCACTTCTGCGATGGTGAGCTCGCTGGCCGGCACGCTCAATGTGTTCATCGCGGTGGGTGTCGGCGAGGTGCTGCCGGCCGGCATGTCCTTGACCCGGTCCGGGAAGAACTTCGGTTCTACGATGGAGTCCGGCTCCGCCTCGGTGCCCACCAGCTTGGCGAAGGCGACGGGGGCGGGAGTGAATTCGAAGCCGAAGCGCGTGGGGTAGCGCCCGGTCAAGATGGCGGCCCGCGACGGGGCGCAGGTGGCGTTGCCCGCATAGCCGTTCACGAAGTCGACGCCGTCACGACCGATGGAATCGATGTTCGGCGTCGGGACCACGCCGCCGGCGACGCCGCCGCCGTTGAAGGTGATGTCGTTGAACCCCAGGTCGTCGGCCAGGATGAAGACTACGTTCGGCGGCCGCTCGCCAGGGGCCGGCGCCGCGGGCCCCTGGGACCAGGTCACCGGTTGATTGGCTTCGACATGGGGCAGGCGGGCATGGGCGATCATGCCAAGGATGGCCGGCTTGTTCATTGCGGCCACGCCAACACCCGCCGCCAGGACGAGGGCTGTAGCGCCGAGCCAGATGCGCTTCCTCATAGTCTTCCTCCAGGCGGCAACAGTTATTGGCATGGATCGTGTCATTATATTCAATGGACGGCAAGAGCGCCGTCGCCGCGGCCTCAGCGGCTAGGAGCTTCCGGTCTCTGACGATCGCGCAGCGCTGCGGCGCTCTGCGCTCGCCACGGGGAGTCGGTTCGGCCTGCGACTATTATCGGGTCCCGTCGGCCGCGCGCGGGAGGCGCGTCTACCCTGGTGTGCAGGCTGGATGGAACAAGGCGCCCAGGGCTGCATTACCTTGCCAGATGGTTAACGGGACCGTTAGGGTGAAGCTCTGCCCTCCGTCGGCCTGGGTTTTCATCCAGAGCCGAGGCGCGGCACGTTTCGATGTGGGGGTTGCATGAAATACATACTTATCGCTGGAGCGGCGCTCCTGATGTCCGCTGGCGGCGCCGGCGCCCAGGATCGCTATGGCTACGACCGGCCGCAGATGGTGCGGGACTGTCCGAACGAGTCCTATCACCGTCCTGAGGATGGGTGTCTCTGCGACAAGGAAGCGGTCTTCTACCGGCCGACCGCGCCGTGGGCCAACATCCGCGTTCAAAGCCCTGGCGTCCGCGTTCATGGCCGTCCGGTCTATGTCGCCTCGGGCCGGATCGATATCCAGGGTCCGCCGGTCTATGTGGACGCGCCGCCGGTGCGCATCGCCGCGCCGCAGATCTATCTGCATCGGCCCCAGGTCTATGTCCGCCCGTCGGATGTGACGGTCGAGCCGCCGCAAATCCACTATTCGGGTTGCGAGGACGGCGCGACCTGCCCGCCTCCGAGCGGCGGTCACTAGGGCCGTCCAAGGGTTAGCCGAAGCCGGCTGTCCTCCAGGATGCGCGCGTTTGCCTTGAGTCTAAAGCTGCGGGTCGGATGATTCCTTCTGACCCGCAGCCCTACTCCAGTCACCTCGAAATGGACCAGGCCGGCCCACGTCGGGCCTGCCTTCATGCATGGATCATCGGGTCGGAGCCGCCTGGCCCCGAAAGACGGCGAACCGGTTGTCGCCCGACCTAGGGGCGATGCGATCAGGTGGAACCGACTGAACGCTGACTTGTGCTGTAGTCACAGATGTTCAGTGCCGAATTCAGTCTTCCAGAGGAGTCATCCCGCTCTAGGGCGCGCAGAACGCCTGGGCCTCCCGCGCGAGGGTCAGGTCGCCGGCCTTAAGGGCGGACTTCACCGCCTCGGAGCACTTGTTCTCGCTCAGCAGCTGGGTGACCTGGGTGCGCAGGGCCTTTCGCGCCGTGGCCGCATCCCGCAGTCGGCGGGCTTCGCGACGGTCCTTCGGCAGGCATAGCGACATCCAGCCCGCGTCTGCGCAATCGGCGATCAGCTTGACCTGCCGGGCGGCCTCTGCCGCGTCCTCGGCGCGGGGCTGTGGGACTTGTGGTGACGCCGATGCCGGCGCTGGAGCCAGGGTGATCCGCGGTGGCGGCGCATTGGCCGCACCTACCAGGGTGACCGCCGGAATGGTGTAGTGGCAGACCCAACCGCCGCCGGTCATCTCGCAGGCTTGCAGCGTCGCGTGTTCCCCCTCGACGGGTGGAGCGGCCGCAAGGGCGAGCAAGAGCGAAATCATGGCCGGCACCCTCCGCCTGGTCCCCTTCAGCCAGTATAGCCGACGGTGGCCAAGGGCCAAAGGTTCCTAAGCCGTCACGATGTGACGAAATAGCGTGTCCCGTGCGCGCGCGCGGCGTCCTAGCTGGCGTCGAGGCGATCGGTGATGGCCCACAGGCCGTCGACCACGGACTTCAGCTGGTCGGCGTCCTTGTCGTCCTTGCTCCAGATCAGGCGAAGGGCGTTCACGTGGACGCCGATCGAGCCCCAGTCCTGGCGGCTTTTGGTCCTCAAGCGGTCGGTCAGTTCGCACAGGCTGTAAGAGGCATCGCACAGCGTACGCATGTCGAACATGCCGGCGATGTCGAGGACGACGGCGCTTTCCACATAGATGTCGTCGGCCGAGGCGGTCTTCTCGGAGCACATGATCTCCATGCGGCCGATGGTGACGCCCAGCGACTTCTTGGCGTCACCGGCCTGGGCCGCGAGCTCGCGGCGCGCGCGCTGGGTGGCGATGTCGGCGGTCATGCCGCCGGGCTTGGCCAGCTGCTGCGACAGGCGGTTCTGGACCTTGATGAACTCGGTCTTGCTCAAATTTGCACCCGTGCAGGCTTCATAAGCATATCGACTTCGTTCTGATCCATGTTGGGATCGGTGGCGGCGCCGACGTGGGTGGACAGATCGTCCTTGCGGCGACCCTTGATCCCGAGGGGTGGGCCGAGGTTCTTGAAGCGCCGGTCAGGACCAACATAGTTCTCGGCCTTGACCATCTGACGTTCGTCCCGGGCGACCCAGAAAATCCGCTGCAGCAGGATCTCAGGCGTGAACGGCCGGGTAAGGATGAAGTTGGCGCCGGAGTCGCGGCTCTTCTCGACCATGCTGCGCGGGGCGTGACCGGTGAGCATGATGACAGGGGTGAAGATCAGCTCCGGCGGCGCATCCCGGCGCAGCCAGCGGACGAAGTCGTAGCCGTCCATGTCGGGCATCTGGGCGTCGGTGATGACCAGGTCGAGTTCCTGATTCTTCACGTAGTGCATGGCCTCAGCGCCCGAGCCGCACTTGAACTGCTTGCGCACGCCGAACCCACGGACCATCGCGCTCAGGGCCTCGAGCGCTTGGGGATTGTCATCCACAAGCAGCACGACCGAGCGGTCGAGGTTGATCCGAATGTTGGGGTCTAGGGCCATGGGGGTCGGGGGTTTCGCTTCGCTTAGAAGAGGTCTAGGTCGCCGGATTCGGCGGAGGTCAGGGCTTCTGTGTCGCGCGTCACCTGGGCCAGGCGCATGGCGAGGTCCCCCAGGGTCACGCCGGAGATGGCGTCCGACAGGTCGTATGCGCCTCCAGTCTGGGCCTGGTTTGAGAGCCTGCGGGTGAAGGTGGCCAGGGCTGCCAGGTGTTGGGTCAGCACGTCGACAGTCTGAGCCTCGTGCAGGGCGATCTCCAGGGTCTCGCCGCGGCTGAACCGGACGAGCTGGGTGACCAGCATCTCCAGCCGGTCGCAGAGCGCGCCGGCGTGTTCCAGCTCGTTGGCCAG
>NZ_JBBKVV010000078.1:0-24304 GCF_037968635.1 Phenylobacterium sp. | reverse complement strand
CTCTTCCAGCTCGCCCAGGCGTACGCTGACGGAGAGAGATTGCCGTTGGGCAAACACAGCCTCGGCCGTGTCGGCCCCGGCCTTGAGCGCGGCCGAGACCACGTCGCTAAGCAGATTATCGTCCATGGGGTCTTATGGACGAGGGCGACGGCCCCGGGCAAGCGGCGCTCTAGGCTATGGCGTAGAACAGCAGGGCTACGCCCATGAAGATATAGGCGATCCAGGTCGCCACCATGCCGATGGCACGTGGGATCGAGGCGCCGCCGCTGTTGGACAGGCCTACGGCGTGGATCAGACGGCCGGAAAACAGCACAAAGCCCGCCACGTGAATGGCCAGGGGCGGGGCCTCGACCACGGCCAGCACCACGATCGCCATCAGGGCGGTGGGGATATATTCGCTGGCGTTGCCGAAGGCGCGGATGGCGCGGGCCAGTTCGGGGATGCCTTCGTCACCGAGCGCCACCTTGTGCTTCTGGCGCAGGCGCACGACTAGAAGCGACAGGGTCAGCATCAGGAAGACATGCAGGCCCACCCAGAGGGCGGCGGCGTTACCCGAGGTGATCGTATCCATCAGAGAACCTTGCAATATCCACCACGCCGGGCGCGCGAGGCGGCATAAAAGCCCTCTCGCGCAGCCGTATGCAAGCGATCTGCCCTAATGGGCGAGTTGCCGCGCGATCGGGTAGAGCAGGTGGCGGTCGTCATAGAAGGGCGTACGGCGGTAGAACCATCCCAGACGCGCCTCAGGATCGGCGGCGAACTTGGGGTCGGTGGCCAGCTTGGCCTCGAACTCGGCCTTCAGCTTGGGATCGGCCGCCATCATCTTTTCGGCCAGGGGCGCGATGGCGTAGCCCTCGATATATTCGACGCGGCTCAGCACCTCGGGAACCATACCCCAGGCGAAGAAGCTCTCGCTGGACTGCGGCTCCAGCAGCAGGACGATCAGGTCCCCCAGCGGCTGGTCGGTCGAAACCCGCACCGACCCCGGAGAGAAGGTCCAGTCGCGGCGCTCGGGCGTCACCTCGGTCACCGTGATCGCAACATGGCCCTCGGCCGCCTGGCTGGCGATCTCGGGCTTGGCGAGGCGCAGCATCTCGACGCTGACCGTCTTGGGCGCGCTGATCGCCTCCATCGCCACCCCATGTAGCGCCAGCCGCTCGATCAGGTCCTTGCGATAGCCCGGCACCCAATAGGCCTTGGGCCGGGCGAGCGTCAGGGTCGGTTCGGACAGGAAATGGGGCAGGGACCAAAGCTCGGGGTCGGCTTCCCCCAGCCAGCGGATCTCGCGCCGCCCCGAGGCCGCGCTCTCATAGGTGTCGTACCTGATGCCCTTGAAGCTGCGCATCCGGGCGTGGGCCTTGGCCTGCACGAAATTGGCCGGGATTTCCGCCGGCCGCAGCGCCCGGTCAGCCGTGATCGCCGCCCGCAGGCCCGCGCCCTGCGCCGCCAGCAGCGTCAGGGCGGTTTCGAGGAACACATAGGTCGCCAGCACCCGTTGGGCATGGGGCTTGAGGCTATGGTTCTCGATCAGGATGGTGGGGACGTGGGCCGCCGCGCCCCAGCCGTTGGAGAACCGCTCCCCCAGGCCGCCGTCCGAGAGGCCCGCCTTGGGGTCCTGGTCGTCCAGTCCGAACACCAGCTCGCCGGGGATGTGGCCTTCGGCCTCCAGCGCCCCGTTCATCGCGGGCTTGAACACCTCGTCCAGCCAGATGGCGATGGCGGGCGAGCGCGACCAGGACCGTTCCTCGCCGTTGTAGCCGTAGGTCAGGTCGTACTGGTAATCGAGCCCATCGGTGACGTGGATGTCCACATAGAGGTCTGGCCGGTACTTGTTCAGCAAGCCGCGCGCCGCCTGCATCTCTGGCTGGTCCAACTTCATGTAGTCGCGGTTGAGGTTCTGGTTGGTGGCGGTGTTGCGCCAGCCCTGGATGCGCGGCCCACGCTGGTTGGGCCGCGAATAGCGCGAGGCCCGCTCATGCCCGTCGACGCTCAGGATCGGCGCCAGGATCAGGTTGGCCCCGTCCAGCAGGCCGTCCTTGCCGTAGAAGCAGATGTCGCGCAGCAGCATCATGCCCGCGTCCTTGCCGTCGATCTCGCCCGGATGGATGCCCGCCTGGGCCAGTAGCACAGGCTTGCCCGGATCGAAGCTCGCCCCGTCCTTGCTGGCGATCACCGCATAGATCGGCCGCCCCTCCGGCGAGGTCCCGAACACCTCGATCCGAATCCACGGCGAGGCCGCCTCCAGCCGGTCGAACCAGGCCCGGGTGTCGACATAGTCGGGGCTGAAGTCATGCTCCGGATCGGCCTCGAAGGCGCTCGCCCAGGGGTCGGAGGCGTCCCGCAACAATGCCTGGCTAGCGCCCTGCCAGGGCGGCGCCGGCGGCAGGAAATCCTGGTCCCAGGGGGCGGTCGAAGGCGAGGGGGCGTCGGTCATTCGGAGGCTCACTTGAGGCGATCAGACCCCTTCGTCATGGGCGAGTGGTCGTCCGATGTCGAGGGACGCTGGAACCTTCCGTCACGCTAGAGGTTAGCGCTTCATGTCCATTCTCATCCTCATCGTCATCGTCATCGTTCTCCTCGCCCTGGCCATCTGGGCGATTCAGAAGATGCCCATTCCCTCGCCCCTCAACTGGATCCTTCAGGTCCTGGCGATCATCATCGCGATCTTCGTGATCGGCCAGCGCGCCGGACTGTTCTAGGCGCCCCATCGCCTTGACAGGTCGGTCTCCCGTCCGCCTCCTGCCGCCCTGTTTTGGGGGCTGACGGCATGACTCTGCGCTATCAACTCGGCCGGGCGGCGGCGATCGTCGTTGTCCTGCTGCCGCTGGCGGCGGCCAGCGCACCGGCCCAGGCCGCCGCGAAGAAGTCCGTGGGCGAGATGCGCTGTGGCTGGATCGCCAACCCGACCCCAGGCAACTTTTGGCTGACCGACAGCGCCGGGGAGTGGGTGATCGGCATGCAGGGCGGCTATCAGGCCCCCGGCATGGACCTCATCCCCGACCTCAGCGAGCACGACTGGGTCGTCACCAACGGCGTCTCGTACGGCTACGGCTGCGCCTGCCTGCGTGTCGAGACCAACGCCAAGGCCAAGCGCATCACCGCCATCCACAGCGTGAAGCAACAGCCCCTCAAGACCTGTCGCGCCGACAAGAACCTGCCCAAGCCCTAGCGGGCATCCGGCCTTCGGGTGTCTGACTGTGGATTCCAGGCGAGGTGAGGGACACGATGGACGTCCAAAGATTTGCGGCCTTTTCGGATGGCGACAGCGGGGGCAATCCCGCCGGCGTGGTTATTTGCGACGCCTTGCCTGAAGCCGCGGTGATGCAGGCGATCGCCGCGCAGGTGGGCTATTCGGAGACCGTGTTCGCAGCGCCGGCGCCGGGCGGCTGGCGGGTGAGGTATTTCGCGCCCGAGGTGGAAATTCCGTTCTGCGGCCACGCCACCATCGCCCTGGGGGCCGCGCTGGCGCTTCAAGAGGGTGACGGCGTCTTCGCCTTGCAGCTCAACGACGTCGCCATCAGCGTCGAGGGCCGGCGAACCGGCCCCCTGGTCGCGGCTGCGCTTCAGTCACCGCCGACCTCCAGCCAGCCGGCGACGGCGCGGATGCTCGCCGAAGTCCTGGCGCTGTTTTCCCTGTCGGCGGACGATCTGGACCCGCGCATTCCGCCGGCCATAGCCAATGCCGGCGCCAACCACCTCGTCCTGGCGCTCAACAGCCGCGATCGACTTGCGGCCATGCGCTACGACCTGGACGCCGGTCGGATATTCATGACGGCTGGGGACATGGCCACCGTCAGTATGGTCTTCGCCGAGACGCCACGCCTGTTCCACGCCCGCAATCCCTTCGCGGCCGGCGGCGTCTACGAAGACCCCGCCACCGGCGCGGCGGCGGCGGCGCTGGCGGGGTATCTTCGCGACCTCGGTTGGCCGCACGGCGGCGCCATCGACATCATCCAGGGTGAAGACATGGGCATGCGCTCCATCCTGCACGCCCAGATCGAACCCGAACGCGGTTCCAGTATCCGCGTTTCGGGCGCCACGCGCGCGATGTGATCGGGTCGGCGTCTGACCGAGCGAGGGGCGCGGGGAGAAATATTTTGCAGATTCAGCGCGCTAAGCAGGCTCCGGTTGAACCGGCGACCTTTGGCAAGTCTACCAAACAGATTTCTTGCGCCTAGAGTTCGGGGCCTCCGAAACCCTGGAGCGCGCCCATGGCCACGCCCTTTCCTGCCGACCATCCCCTGCTGTCGGGGGCCTTCGAGCCCCTCCGGATGGAGTGCGACTGTCCTGACCTGATGATCGAGGGCGAGATCCCGCCCGAGCTCTCGGGAACCCTCTACCGCATCGGGCCGAACCCTCAGTTCGCGCCTCTGGGAACCTACAACCCCCTGCAGGGCGACGGCATGATCCACGGCTTCACGATCGGCGGCGGCCGGGTCGCCTACCGCAATCGTTGGGTTCGGACCCGCCAGTGGAGCCTTGAACGCCAAGCCGGCCGGGCCCTGTTCTCGACCTCCGATCCCCGCGCCCACGACGCCAGCGTCGCCGGGATGGAGAGCCAGGGCGCGGCCAACACCCACATCGTGGCCCATGCCGGGCGGCTGCTGGCCCTGGAGGAGGGCCACCTGCCCATCGAGATCAATCCGCTGACCCTGGAGACCCTGGGCCCCTTCGACTTCGGCGCCCGACTGCCGGGGGCGATGACCGCCCACCCCAAGGTCTGCCCGGAGACCGGCGAGATGTTCGCCTTCACCAATTTTCCCTTCCAGAGGTTCGACGCGACCCTGGCGCTCCAGGTCATCGATGCGGCGGGGGCGGTCGTCCGGCCGGCCAGCCTCGTCGGACCCTATCCGGCCTTCGTCCACGACTTCGCCATCACACGCCGCCACGTCGTCTTCGTGGTCTGTCCCCTGACCCTGTCCCTGGAACGCCTGCGCGCCGGCGGCCCGCCGCTCGCCTGGGAGCCGGATCGCAGCGCCTTCCTGGGCCTCATGCCGCGAACCGGCGCGGCGGAGGACGTGCTTTGGTTCCCGGCCCCGGCCTGTATGGCCTGGCACCTGATGAACGCCCACGAGGATGGCGGGCTCATCCATGTCGATCTCTGCCAGCAGGCCGCGCCGGCCTTCCCGAGCGCCGACGGAACTTCTGCGCCAGAGGCTGATCTGCGGCAGTTCCTCACCCGCTGGACCCTCGACCCAGGGAGCGCTCAACCGGTTTCGGCTCGCCGCCTCAGCGACCTGGTCTGCGAGTACCCCCGGATCGATGAGCGCCGGACCGGCCTGTCCTATCGGTACGGCTATGTCGCCGCCCTCGGCGGGCCGGGGACCGGCGACATGCTTCACCGGGCGATCGGTCGCTATGACCATGCGTCGGGAGAGATGCGCCTCTGGCGCGCGCCCGACCGCCAGGCGGTGTCCGAGCCGGTGTTCGTCGCAAGGTCCGCCGCGGCCCCGGAGGGCGACGGATATCTGCTGGTCGCGGTCTTCGACGAGGCGCGCAACGCCAGCCATCTGGCGGTTCTGGACGCCCAGCGGATCGAGGCCGGACCGGTGGCCCAGGCTCACCTGGATCACCGGGTTCCCGCGGGGTTCCACGGGTCGTTCGTCCCGACCGCCTAGGTTGGCGCCTGGGTCTTCGCCCCCTCCGCCATCAGCCAGTCCCGGAACTGATCCAGCGCCTTGCTGGTGACCCCCGGCGTGGCCAGCAAGGCGAACCCGCTCTGGGCCGGGATGAAGCCGAAGGGCGCCACGAGCCGTCCGCTCTTCACATAGTCGGCCACCAGCGGCCACGGCAGGATCGCCACCCCGAGGCCGGCGATGGCGGCGTCGAGGGCGAAGTGCAGGTGGGCGAAGGGCTGTTCCGGCGACGGCGGCAGCTCCAGACCCGCCAGGGCCGCCCAGATCGCCCAGCCCTGCGGGTGGCTCTGGGCCACCAGGCGCGGGGCGGTCATCGGGTCGGGGAACCGTTCGGCCAGGCCCGGCGCCATCACCGCCCCCAGGTGGCTGGGCATGAAGGCGGTCGCCAGGGGATCGGAGAGCCGGCTGGTGGGGACCAGCCGCACCACCGCGTCGGCGCCGCGCTGGCTGACGGCGTGGGAGGCCAGTTCGGTCAGGTGCAGGCGCACGCCGGGATGGGCGTGCGTGAACCGCGACAGGCGCGGGATCAGCCACTTCACCGAGATGCTGGCGTTGACGGCGATGTGCAGGTCCTCGGCCCCGCCGCGCGCCTGGCGCACCGCCCCGGCGATCTGGTCAAAGGCCCCGGTGAGGGCCGGCAGCAGGGCCGCCCCGGCCGCGGTCAGCTCCAGCCGGTGCTTGGGACCGGTGAACAGCCGAACCCCCAGGCTCTGCTCCAGGGCCTTCACCTGCCGGCTGACCGCCGAATAGGTGACGTGCAGTTCCTCCGCCGCCAGGGTGGCGCGTCCGGTCCGCGCCATCGCCTCGAAGGCGCGCAGGGCGTTCAGGGAAGGCAGGGGACCTGATGTGAGATTTTCGAACATCATGTGCCCAATATGTCGGTTTCCGTCATTGGGCAATCGGCGCACAAGCTTGGAATGGCGTCGAAACCCCACCCGCCCCAGACCGTGATCATGCTGGCCCTGGGCCTGGGGCAGACCATCGCCTTCGCCTCCAGCTTCTACCTGATCGGGGTTCTGGGCGACGACATCGCCGCCGATCTGCGGCTCGCGCCGACCTTCGTCTTCAGCCTGATGTCGGTGGCCCTGGCGGCCAGCGCGGTCGCCGCGCCCGCCGCCGGCCGCTGGGTCGACCGTCGCGGGGGCAGGGGGATGCTGCTTCTCTCCAACCTGGTGTTCGCCGCGGGTCTTGGCCTCATCGGGGTGGCGCACGGTCCCGTCGTCCTGACCCTGGGGATGATCGTCCTGGGTCTGGCCATGGCGCTCGGTCTCTACGGCACGCCCTTCGCCATCCTGGTGTCGCTCTATGGCGACCAGGCCCGGCGCTCGATCACCGGCGTGGCGTTGATCGGCGGGCTGGGCTCCAGCCTCGGTTTCCCCGCCACCCACGCGCTGGCCCAGCAGTTCGGCTGGCAGGGCGCCTGTTTCGCCTGGGCCGTGCTCCATCTGCTTATCTGCCTGCCGCTGGGCGCTGTCGTCATTCCACGGGACCTCGGCGGCCACATGTCGGCCAATGTCGGCCCCCCCGCGCCGGTGGTCTGGGACCGCCGCATGATCCAGCTTTCCGTTCTATTTGCAGGGGCCTGGTTCCTTTCCACCTGCATGAGCACCCATCTTCCGCGGCTCTTCATGGCCTTTGGTCTCTCCACGGCCGTCGCGATGTCCACAGCCGCCCTCGTCGGCCTCGCCGCCGTGGCCGTCCGGGCCCTGGAGTTCGCCGTCCTGCGCCGCTTCCCGCCGCTGCTGGCCACCCGCGCCGCCACCCTCATGCACCCGCTTGGAGCCACGGCGTTGCTGGCCTTCGGCAAGGTCGCCGCCCCGGCCATGGCCCTGGGGCAGGGGGCCGGCAACGGCATGCTCACGGTGGCCAAGGGCGTCCTGCCGCTCAGCCTCTTTGGTCCCACGAATTACGCCTACCGCTCGGCGGTCCTCGGTCGCCCGGCCCAGATCGCCCAGATCGGCGGCCCGGCCCTCTACGGCCTGGCCCTCGACCGCTCGCCGACCCTGGCCCTGATGGGCGGGGTCGCCCTCTGCCTGGTCATGTTCGCCATGACCTTCGGCCTCAACAAGGAGCCCGCGACATGACCCTTCTCGACGCTACGCTTGCCCACCCCCGGTCCGACGCCTTATACGCGGCTCGCAAAATGGAGACTCCAATGGAGATTCGCGAAGGGCTCACCTTCGACGACGTTTTGCTCGAACCCGGCGCATCTGATGTGATGCCCGGCCAGGTGGACACCGCCACCCGGTTCACGCGCGAAATCAGTCTGAACATACCGCTCGTGTCCTCGGCCATGGACACCGTCACCGAGAGCCGCCTGGCCATCGCCATGGCCCAGGCTGGCGGTCTGGGCGTGCTGCACCGGAACATGACGCCTGACGAACAGGCCGAGCAGGTCCGCGAGGTGAAGCGCTACGAAAGCGGCATGGTCATCAACCCGCTGACCATCAACCCCGACACCCCGCTCAGCGAAATCCTGGCTATCAAGTCACGGCGCAAGATCTCCGGCTTTCCGGTGGTCGAGCTCGAGACCGGCAAGCTGGTGGGCATCCTCACCAACCGCGACATGCGGTTCGAGGGCTCCAGCGAGGTCCCGGCCAAGGTGCTGATGACCAAGGACAACCTGATCACAGTCCGCGAAGGCTGCACCCAGGACGAGGCCCGCGCCCTCCTGCGTCAGCACAAGATCGAACGGATCATCGTGGTGGACGAGGCCTATCGCGCCGTCGGCCTGATCACCGTCAAGGATATGGAGAAGGCCCAGGCCCATCCCATCGCCGCCAAGGACGCTCAGGGCCGCCTGCTGGTGGGCGCGGCCTCAACGGTGGGCGACGGGGGCTATGAGCGCTCCATGGCCCTGGTGGACGCCGGAGTGGACGTGGTGGTGATCGACACCGCCCACGGCCACAACGCCGACGTCGGCGCGGCTGTCGCCCGCCTGAAGCGCGAGACCAACCGCGTCCAGATCGTCGCCGGCAACGTCGCCACCTACGAAGGCGCGCGGGCCCTGATCGATGCCGGCGCCGACGCGGTGAAGGTCGGCATCGGCCCGGGCTCCATCTGCACCACCCGCATCGTGGCGGGTGTGGGGGTGCCCCAGCTGACCGCCATCGCCGACGCCGTGCGGGCCGCTGCTGGCACCGACGTTCCGGTGATCGCCGACGGCGGCATCAAGTACTCGGGCGATCTCGCCAAGGCGCTGGCCATGGGCGCCCAGGTGGCCATGATGGGCTCGGCCTTCGCCGGCACCGACGAGGCGCCGGGCGAGGTGTTCCTGTACCAGGGCCGCTCCTACAAGGCCTATCGCGGCATGGGCTCGCTGGGCGCCATGTCCACCGCCAACGGCTCAGCCGACCGCTACTTCCAGAAGGAGGTCTCGGCCCTGAAGCTGGTGCCCGAGGGCATCGAGGGTCAGGTGGCCTACAAGGGTCCCATCGCCGCCATCCTGCACCAGATGGTGGGCGGCCTTCGGGCCGCCATGGGCTATACCGGCGCCGCCGACCTGCAGGCCTTCCGCGACAAGGCCCGGTTCATCCGGATCACGGGCGCGGGCCTGCGCGAGAGCCACGTCCACGACGTCATGATGACCCGTGAGGCCCCCAACTATACGAGCCCGGTCTGATGATGGCCGCCGCCCACGAACTGCAATTGTTGGCCGCCGCCGTGGTGGTGGGCCTGGTCCAGTTCCTCTGGGCCACGCTTGCCGCGCGGGGCCAACAGGGCCTGGCCTATGGTCGCGGCGCCCGCGATGAGCCCCTCAAGCTCACCGGGGCCGCAGGCCGGCTGGAACGTTCCTACGCCAACTTCCTGGAGACCTTCCCGCTGCACGCCGCAGCGGTCATCATCGCCTATCTGGCCGCCAAGCTCGGGGACCTCACCCTCTGGGGCTCGGTGCTGTATGTGGCCGCCCGCGCCCTGCACCCGATCCTCTATGTGATCGCGATTCCTTTTCTGCGAAGCCTGGTCTGGTTCATCGGGTTCTGCGGCACCCTGGCGGTCGTCGCGGCGATCTTCCTATGACAGCGGGCCAGGCCCTTGCGTGACGGGGGACGCCTTTCGGCGGCCATCACGGTTCTCACCGACGTCGAGGAACGCCACCGGCCGGCGCGTCTGGCCCTGAAGTCCTGGGGCAATGACTCGCGTTTCGCCGGGTCGAAGGATCGCGCCTGGGTCTCCGGCCTGGTGCTCGACGCCCTGCGCCGCCGCCGGTCCATCGCCTGGAAGATGGGTGACGACAGCGTCCGGGCCACAATCCTTGGTGTCCTGAAGTTCGAGTGGGACTGGCCGGTCGACCGCATCGCCGCCGCTGTCACCGAGGAGCCTCACGGCCACGGCGCCCTGACCGAGGCCGAGACCGCCACCCTTGAAAGCCCACGCGACCTGGCCGGCGCGCCGCCTTCGGTGCGCGGTGACTATCCCGCCTGGCTGGAGGCCAGCTTCGCTCGCGCCTTCGGCGAGGCCGCCGCGCGGGAAGGCGAAGCGCTCTCGGAACGCGCCCCCATCGACCTGCGGGTCAATACGCTGAAGAGCGATCCGGTTCGGACGCTGAAGGCCACCCAGCCGCTGAACGCCGCCGCCGTGCCGCAACTGGCCACCGCCCTGCGCATCCCCGCGCCCGCCGCCACCGATCGGGCCGGCGCGGTCGAGACCATCCCCGCCTTCTCCAAGGGCTGGTTCGAGGTGCAGGACCTCGGCTCCCAGATCGCCGCGGCCTGCGCTGGCGAGATCAAGGGCGCCCAGGTGCTGGACCTCTGCGCCGGGGGCGGGGGCAAGACCCTCGCGCTCGCCGCCGCCATGGGCAACACAGGCCAGATCTACGCCTATGACAGCGAGGCCCGCCGCCTGGCCGACACCATTCGCCGGGCCGACCGCGCCGGTGTCCGCAACCTGCAGATCCGTTCGCCGGTGGAGGACGATCCGCTGCGGGGCCTGGCCGCCAAGATGGACGTGGTCTTTATCGACGCCCCCTGTTCCGGCTCGGGCGCCTGGCGGCGCCACCCCGACACCAAGTGGCGGCTATCGGAAGAGACCTTCGCGCGGCGCCAGTCCGACCAGGACGCGGTGCTGGACCTGGGCGCGACCTTCGTGAAGCCCGGCGGCAGGATGATCTACGTCACCTGCTCGGTCCTGCCCGAGGAGGACGAGGACCGGGTCGCCGCCTTCCTGGCTCGCACCGAGGGTTTTTCCGTCAAACCCGCCACCGCCGACCAACACCTGACCGCCCGCCTGACCCCGGAAGGTTATCTCCGGCTGACCCCCGCCACCGCCGCCACCGATGGCTTCTTCGTCGCGGTGCTGGAGCGAACCCAACCCCTCGCCGACAAAGCCCCATGACCACCGAGCCTACCCACGAACGCGTCCTGATCGTCGATTTCGGCAGCCAGGTGACCCAGCTGATCGCCAGGCGCCTGCGCGAGAGCGGGGTCTTCTGCGAGATTCACCCCTACGACAAGGTCGAGGCCATGCTGGCCGACTATGCCCCAAAGGCGGTGATCCTGTCGGGCGGGCCGGCCAGCGTCCACGAGGAGGAGAGCCCCTCCGTGACCAAGCGGATCTTCGAGCTGGGCGTGCCGGTGCTGGGCATCTGCTACGGCGAGATGACCATGTGCGCGCAACTGGGCGGCAAGGTCGAGGGCGGCCACCATCGCGAGTTCGGCCGCGCCGAGATCAGGATCGAGAAGGCCTCGCCCCTGTTGGCCGGCCTCGGGAACGTCGGCGATCTCGAGACCGTCTGGATGAGCCACGGCGACAAGATCACCGCCATCCCGGAGGGCTTCGAGGTCGTGGCCTCCTCACCGGGCTCGCCCTACGCCGTCATCGCCGACGAGACGCGGCGTTTCTACGGCATCCAGTTTCACCCGGAGGTGGCCCACACCCCCCGCGGCGCCCAGATGCTGCGGAACTTCACCCACGGCATCGCGGGCCTCACCGGCGACTGGACCATGGCCTCCTTCCGCCAGGAGATGGTTCAGAAGATTCGTGACCAGGTGGGCGACGGCAAGGTGATCTGCGGCCTGTCGGGCGGCGTGGATTCCTCGGTGGCCGCGGTCCTGATCCACGAGGCCATCGGCGCCCAGCTCACCTGCGTGTTCGTCGACACCGGGCTGTTGCGCCACAACGAGGCCGAGCAGGTCGTGACCCTGTTCCGCGACCACTACAACATTCCCCTGATCCACGTGGACGCCGGCGACCTGTTCCTCGGCGAGCTGGTCGGGGTCAGCGATCCGGAGACCAAGCGCAAGACCATCGGCCGCCTGTTCATCGAGGTGTTCGACAAGGAGAGCGCCAAGATCGAGGGCGCCGCCTTCCTGGCCCAGGGCACCCTCTATCCCGACGTGATCGAGAGCGTCTCCACCAGCGGCGGCCCCTCGGCGGTGATCAAGAGCCACCACAATGTCGGCGGTCTGCCCGACTACATGAAGCTGAAGCTGGTGGAGCCCCTGCGCGAGCTCTTCAAGGACGAGGTCCGCGCGCTCGGCGTCGAGCTGGGCCTGGCGCCGGCCTTCGTCGGCCGCCACCCGTTCCCGGGCCCGGGCCTGGCCATCCGCATCCCCGGCGAGATCACCCGCGAGAAGGTCGCCGTCCTGCAGCAGGCCGACGCCATCTATCTCGACGAGATCCGCAAGGCCGGCCTCTACGACAAGATCTGGCAGGCCTTCGCCGTGCTCCTGCCGGTCAAGACCGTGGGCGTCATGGGGGATGCCCGCACCTATGAGGACGTGCTGGCCCTGCGCGCCGTCACCTCCACCGACGGCATGACCGCCGACTTCTTCGAGTTCCCCTGGGAGGTCCTGGGCCGCTGCGCCACCCGGATCATCAACGAAGTCCGTGGTGTCAATCGCGTGGTCTACGACGTGACCTCCAAACCGCCCGGGACCATCGAGTGGGAATGATCCCGGTCACGCGCTGACCACGGGCCGTTTGAGCGCCTGGGGTTGCGTGGAAGCTTCTTGGCCGGCTGATCCGTTCTGGCGTCCTCGTGCGCGGAGCCGAGGGTCAGATGAGTTCATCTGACCCTCGGGGACTCTAGGTTGGGCGCGCTGCGATCTTTCCGCCCTGGCGCGCTGCCAGCATGGCGTCAAACCCTGCATCGACCTGGGCGGGCGTGGGCTTGCCGAAACGGCTGACGGCGATCGCCGCGATCAGGGCGACAACGAACCCGGGAATGATCTCATAGACCACGGCCGAAGGTGACTGGCCGCCGATCGTGAACGGCGCATAGAGCCAGACCAGCACCGTGATCGCGCCGGCCGTGATGCCGGCCAGAGCCCCGTCTCGCGTCATCTTCCGCCAATGCAGGCTGAGCAGGATGACGGGTCCGAACGCGGCGCCGAAACCCGCCCAGGCGTTGCCCACCAGCGACAGGATGCTGCTCGAGCGGTCCATGGCCAGGCCGATGGCGACCACCGCCACCGCCAGCGTCGCCAGTCGCCCGACAAGCACCAGCTCACTCTGGCTGGCGTCCCGGCGGAAGAAGGTCTTGTAGAAATCCTCGGTCAGAGAACTCGACGAGACCAGCAGCTGCGACGAGATCGTGCTCATGATGGCCGCCAGGATCGCGGCGAGCAGGAAGCCGGCCACGTAGGGATTGAACAGGGTCTGCGAGAGCACGATGAAGATGGTCTCGGGATCGGCCAGCGTCAGCCCGGCTTGGGTGACATAGGCGAGCCCGCATATGCCGCACAGCACAGATCCGACCACTGTCACCAGCATCCAGGACAGGCCGATGTTGCGGGTCGCGGGGATATCCTTGACCGACCGCACCGCCATGAACCGCACGATGATGTGCGGCTGGCCGAAATACCCCAATCCCCAGGCCAGGCTTGAAATGACCCCGAGCAAGGTCACCCCCGAGAACCAGCTCAGATACTCAGGATTGATTTCCGTGACCGCCGCCTGGGTCGCTGACCATCCGCCCAGGTTTGCGATCGTCACCACGGGCACCAGCACCAGGGCGGCGAACATGATGACGCCCTGAACGAAGTCGGTGAGGCTGACGGCGAGGAATCCCCCGAACAGCGTATAGGCTAGGACCACGCCGGCCGTCAGAATGAGGCCGAAGCGATAGTCGTAGCCGAAGGACGCCTCGAACAACTTGCCGCCGGCGACGAGGCCGGCCGAGGTGTACAGCGTGAAGAAGATGACGATCACCAGGGAGGCGACGACCCGCAATCGCCGACTTTTGTCGTCGAAACGCTTTTCGAGATAGTCGGGGATCGTGATCGCGTCGTCAGCGACCTCGGTGTAGACGCGCAACCGGGGCGCCACGAGCATGTAGTTCGCCCAGGCGCCCACCAGCAGCCCCACCGCGATCCACGCCGCGCTGAGGCCCGCCAGATAGACGGCGCCGGGCAGGCCCATCAGCATCCATCCGCTCATGTCGGATGCGCCGGCCGACAGGGCGGCGACCGCGGGCGGCAACTGACGACCGCCGAGCATGAACTCCGACACACTGCTGGTCGACTTCTTCCAGGCGTAGAGGCCGATGGCGAGCATCAGCACGAAATAGGCGCCAAGTGAGATGGCCGTTTCGACGTTCATTCAAAGCTTTCCATGATGAGGCGGGACGGGGCTTTAGGGCCGGGTCTGTCCCGCGCCGTGGACAAGGTACTTGTAGCTGGTGAGCTGTTCGACGCCCACCGGGCCGCGCGCATGCATCTTGCCGGTGGCGATGCCAATCTCGGCGCCCATGCCGAATTCCCCACCGTCGGAGAATTGCGTCGAGGCGTTGTGCATGACGACCGCGCTGTCGATCTCCAGCATGAAGCGGCGGGCCGCCGCGTCGTCATTGGTGAGGATCGCGTCGGTATGGCCTGACGAGTGTTCGGCCACGTAGGTGATCGCGGCATCGAGCCCGTCGACGATCTTCACCGAGGCGATCGCGTCGAGATACTCGGTGTCCCAGTCCTCAGGACCGGCCGCCGTGAGGCGCGGCTCAAGGGCGACGGCCTCGGCATCTCCGCGCAGCTCGCAGTCGGGCATGGCCGCCACCAGCGCCGGCAACAGGGTTGCGGCGATGGCGCGATCGACCACGATGCTCTCGGTCGCGCCGCAGACGCCGGTTCGGCGCATTTTCGCATTTCGGATGATCGCCACCGCCTGTGCGACATCGGTCTGGCTGTGAACGTAGGTGTGGCAGTTGCCGTCGAGGTGCAGAAGCGTCGGCACGCGCGCCTCGCGCTGCACCAGCTCGACCAGGCCGCGGCCGCCGCGCGGGATGGCCAGATCGACATAATCCACCGCGCGCAGCAGTTCACCCACGACGGCGCGGTCGGACGTGTCGACGGCCTGAACACAGGCTTCGGGCAGACCCGCGGCCTTGAGGCCGGCCTGCATGCAGCCGACGATCACCTGGGTTGACCGGCGGCTCTCCGAGCCGCCTCGCAGGATGATGGCGTTGCCGGACTTGATGGCCAGTCCGCTGGCGTCCGCGCCGACATTGGGGCGCGACTCGTAGATCATCGCGATCACACCGATCGGCACCGCCACCCGGCGGATGTCGAGCCCGTTGGGCCGCGTGAAGTGCGCCAGTTCGCGGCCGACCGGGTCAGGTAGATCGGCGATTTCCTCCAGCGCCTGCGCCATCGCCGCCACGCGACCCGCGTCGAGCCGGAGCCGGTCGAGGAATGATTCGGGCTTGGTGTCGGCGACCTTCGCGACGTCGGCGGCATTGGCCTGCAGCAGGGCGGGCGTCGCGGCGCGCAGCGCGTCAGCCGCGGCCCGCAGCGCCTGGTTCTTGGTTGCGGTGCTGCTGGTGGCGAGCCGGCGTGCTGCGGCGCGCGCGGCCTTGCCCAGGGTGGCGACGTGTTGGGCCGGGCTCTCGGCCGCGGGGAGAGGGGTTATCGTGTCGGTCTCGGTCATGGTATCCTTCCGGCCTGGGGCGCGGTCTTGGAAAACGGGGATCAACGCAGCTCGATAGCGCGCCGGTAGGCGGCGTCGATGGTGGCGCGCATCCGCGTGCTCAGTCCGTCGTCGCCGTTGAGCGCCTCCAGTCCGGCGGCGGTTGTCCCGTTCTTGCTCGTCACGCTGGTGCGTAGCGTCTCAAGGCTCTCGTCGGAGCCTTGCGCCATCGCGATCGTGCCCGCCATCGTGCCGAGCACGAGTTGACGCGCCTCATCGGTTGAGAAGCCGAGCGCCTCGGCTGCGGCCACATAGGTGCGCGCGATCTCAAAGACATATCCCGGCCCGGAACCGGCGACGGCGGTGAGTCGGTCGAGCTTGTCTTCATCATCGACCCATACGACGGTGCCGGCGGCTTCCATGAGCGCGGTGATCGCGTTGCGCTGGGCCGCGCTCGCCGAAGGGGCGGCGCAGAGGCCACTTACACCCGCGCCGATCGCGGCGGGCAGGTTGGGCATGATGCGCACCACCGGCACGCCGCCGACCAGCGCGCTTAGCCGCGCGATGGGATAGCCCGCCGCGATCGAGGCGACGAATCCGCCTTGGGCCAGGCGCGGCGCATAGTCGGGTGCGACCGCGTCAATGACTTGCGGCTTTACCGCCACGATCACCAGGTCGAACGCCGAGTCTGCGACGGGCGGCGGCGCGCTCAGGAACGTGACCCGCTCGGTATCGACTCCGGCGCTGGCCGCCGGATCCACAACGAAAAAGCGATGCTCGGGCAGGTTGTCGCCAGCCATGCCGCTCCATTGCGCGAGGAGGGATGAACCCATTTTTCCGTGTCCAATCAACGCAATGCGCAATATTCTTTCTCCCGTGTCGCCGTAGGCGGAGACAAGCGCGCCTCCATATCGGCAAATGCCAGTAAAATTTACGAAACCTCGTGATCCGCCAAGCGGACGCTTGAGAAATCCAGAAATCTTGTCTGGAATTCAAATTCGTGTATAAGCACAGCTTACGCGCCCCTATGTAATTTGTCAATTTGGGCGACGCGCTCTGCGTGACGTAGAATAACCCTGAATAAATAATTCCTTGGATGTGAGATAACATTGACTAGTGTAAAACGCGTAGTTGTCAAAATCGGATCCAGTCTTTTGACAGATCAGGTGCGACTAACACCGCGCTGGGCATTTATGCAGCGAGTTGTTGAAGACATCGCGCTTCTGCGGTCGGAAGGTTATGAGGTCATCCTGTGCTCCTCGGGCGCGGTGGCCTTGGGGATGAAGATGATCGGCGTGACGCCGGCGACGGCGGGACTGCACGACAAGCAGGCGGCGGCGGCCTGCGGCATGCCGTTGCTGCTGGGGGCCTATAAGCAGATCGGCCACGAGCACGACCTTAACATCGCGCAGATTCTGGTGACGCTTGGAGACTTCGAGGACCATCCCCGTTTCCTGAACACCAAGAACACCCTTCACCGCCTGCTCGCCGCGGGCGTGTTGCCGATCATCAACGAGAACGACACGATCACGACGGAGGAAATCCGGGTCGGCGACAATGATCGGCTCGCCGCGAAGGTCGCCCAGATGGTGCAGGCGCAGCACCTGGTGATCCTGACCGGGGTCGACGGCCTCTACGACCGCAACCCGTCGGAGCCCGGCGCTGTGCTGGTTGAGACGGTTCATGACGTCAGCCAGTACCTCTCGGTGACTGAAGGCGTCAGCACCCTGGGCAGCGGCGGCATGCTCACCAAGATGCAGGCCGCGAACATGGCTCAGAACGCTGGCTGCACGACCTTGATCGCCAATGGCGAGGCCGATGACCCCATCTCTTCGGTATTGAAGGGGCTGCGCCGCTGCACCACCTGCGTTGCCCATGCCGAACCCGCGACCAGCTGGGCGGCCTGGCTGACCGATCGCTTGCAGATGGCCGGCAGCATCGTCGTATCGTCCCGCGCCGCCGACGAGATCGCCGCGGGAGGGCGCGGAATCGACCGCAACGATGTGATCTCGATCAACGGCAGCTATGTGAAGGGCGACGTTCTTCACGTCTATGACGAAACCGGCGCCGAACGCGCCCGCGGCATGACCGACTTCTCGTCGGAGGAAACCGCCATCCTGGTGCGCAACATCGACCTGCCGGTCAAACAGCTGATCGGCTATCACTCCCGGGCGGTGCTCATCCAGGTCGACAATCTGATCAGCCTGGATGACCGCCATATCCTCTGGGAGCCCAAGCCGGCCTGAGGCGATGAATGGTGCGGCGTCGCCGTTTAGGCGCCGTCAGCCTCTGGCCGCGTCCGCTGCCTCGAAGTGCGCCATCTGGTCGGCATGCGCCTTTACGAATGCGGCGCGGGCCGTCGCGCGCACGACATAGGCCTTGCTGGCGGGATAGTCCGCCAGCCCGTCGAACCGATCCACAAGCCGCAGTACGTCGGCCATCAGGATGTCGGCGATGGAGAAGGGGCCGGCCAACCACTCGCGGCCCGCCAGTATCGGCTCCAGATGCTGGAGTCGGTGAACCTTCAGGAACCCGTCGAAGAGCTTGGACGCCGAGGTGTCTTCGGCCTCGCCAGAGAACATCAAGAGCGACCAGGGCAGGACCGCCATCTCCACCGAGTTGAGCGCCGCGAACAACCATTCCTTGGTGTCGCTGCGGTGGCGCGGATCGGCGGGCAAGAGCGCCTCGCTACGTTCGCCGAGGTGGAGCAGAATCGCGCCGCTCTCGAAGATCGACAGGTCGCCGTCGGTCAGCCATGGCGCCTGGCCGAAGGGCTGACTGGCGAAATGCTCTGGGTTCCGATCCTCGAAGGGTGTGCTCTCGACGCGATAGGGCAGGCCCGCCTCTTCCAGCGCCCACCGGACCCGCAGGTCCCGCACATAGCCGCGCGGCATCTCGGGAACCCAATCGAAGGTGGTGAGGATCAGCTCGCCCATCTGTGATCTCCAAGGCGTCGGTTCGCCATTCGAAGCGGTCACTCCCACCCGCCGCTTCATCTGAAATGAGACGGGCGAAACACTTCACTTGGTGGCGAAGTATTTCCTTGGTTTCGGGTTGAGTCAATTCCGCGGCTGTGGGGGGAGCAGAGCGTACTCCGCCCCCCATCGCTCAGCCAACCAACTAGCCAGTCAGGCCAATGAGGAAGTCGAACAGGTTGTCGTACTGGCCAGAGCCGTAGCGGCCGTTGTTCACCGAGGTCCGATAGTTGGCTTCCATCCGGTTGAAGCGGCTGTTCAGATCCGCGCGTTCCGCCACCGTGATGCCGGGACGGCTGCGTTGATACTGGCGCTCCAGGCGGGCGATGGCGTCGAACTCCGATCTCAGGCTGATGGACTCCTGGCGACTGACCCGGCCATCACTGACGGCGCGGTTCAGGCGTTCGTTGAACTGAGCCTGACGCTGATCCAGATTGGTCCACCGGCGATCATCGTCGTGGCGGTCATTCTTGACGCGACGCTCAAGCATGTCGAACCGGCGATCAAGGTCAGCTCTCTCGGCCTGGGTCAGGCCGCGACCCGAGTTGCGCGCCTGGGCTTCCTGGCGCGCAATGGCGTCGAACTCCGCGCGCAATTGCGCCGCTTCCGTACTGGTGAGCGAGCGATCCCTGACGCCGGCGTCGATGCGGGCGCTCAACTGCGCTTGGCGTTGGTTGATGGCCTGGCCGTCGGCTCGAGTATCGTTGTCGTGACGATCACTTCGGATTCGGCTGGAGAGGGCGTCAAAGCGGCGATCGAGGTCGGAACGTTCGGCTTGGGTAAGGCCCCGGCCGCTCGACCTGTACTGGGCTTCCTGGCGCGCGATCACGTCGAAGTCGCGCCGAAGCTGGGCGGCTTCGATGCGCGTCAAAGAGCCGTCGCGGATTCCGGCGTCAATACGGTCGTCGAGAGTTCTTTGGCGCTGGTTGATGTTTTGACCATCGTTCTGCTGGGGAGAACGGCCGTCCCTGTCGTTGCGATCGTACCGGATGCGGCGCGACAGCAGGTCGAACCGGTTGTCCAGGTCGGCACGTTCGGCCGCCGTCAGCCCACGACCGCTCGACCGGTACTGCGCCTCAAGGCGAGCGATGCCCTGAAACTCAGACCGCAGCTGAGCGGCCTCGACGTCCGTCAGGCTGCGGTTCCTCACGCCCGCGTCAATCCGGGCGTCCAGAGACGACTGCCGTTCATTGATGCTCATATTGTCCTGCGCGAGGGCGATCGCCGGGACGCCCGCAGCAAGAGTCGTGGCGGCGAGCAGTGAGAGGATTGTGCGCTTCATGGCTGATCTTTCTCTTAGGTCCACGCACGAAATCCGAGCGGGCCTTGATGTCCCAGCCACTCCAACGTTTCACGTCAGAAATAGTCTTAATGTGTCAGATAACATCCAGGTGATGTCGCCGTGCAGTGTTTCGCTGCGCGTGGCGGATACATTTCACGTCGGATTTTTCGCTGCGAATATCTGAAGGAAATCTGGAAGAGTTCAGAATATCATCGACGGTTATTGTATTGGTGTAAAATCGGTTGGTCACTTGTCGCGTTTGACGGGCAGGCGCCTGGCGGCGGAGCCTGCCGAACCGCGGCCGGGAGATGATTGCGACGCTGGCCAGCCCTCTCTCTGTCGCGTGCGGTCGCCGTCGGCATCCTCGGTCTGGTCGTGGAACAGCACCATCTGGGTGGGGAAGGGGAGATCGAAGCCCGCCCCGCTGAGCGCCTCAGCGAGCGCCTGCAGCACCCGCGAGCGAACGACCGTGACGTGGGGGCGTGTGGGCCGCGTCCACCAGCTGACGCGAAGGTTCTTGGAGGACCCGGCCAGATCCCAGAGCAGGACATCGGGCTCCGGCGTCGCAAGAACCCCTTCGACCGCCTTGACCGCGTCCAGGGCGATCTTCGACGCGCTTGAGACCTCATCGCCGTAGCCGATGCCCACATCGTAGTGGCTGCGGAGCAGATCGTAGGCGGTGATGACCGTGACAACCTCGGTATAGATGACGCTGTTGGGCACAATGATGCGCTGGCCGTCATAGGTGCGGATATAGGTGGCGCGGGTCTCGATGGACTCCACCGTGCCGGTGAAATCTCCCGTTGTGATCTCGTCGCCGGCCCGGAACGGGTGGCGGATGAGCAGCAGAATGCCCGCGAGAAAGTTCTGCAGGATGTCCTTGAAGGCGAACCCGATCGCGACCCCCCCGATGCCCAGCGCGGAGAACAGCTTCGCCGGGGTCACGGATGGGAAGGCGACGGTGACGGCGATCATCACGCCCAGCAGCATCAGGACGATATAGGCCAGACGGCTGAACGCGGTGGCCGCACTTGGGAATTCCGAGCGCCGCCTGGCCAGGTTCTCCACCGCGCCGCGGACGCCGGTGGCGGTCGCCCAGAAGATCAGGAAAACCACCAGACCCGCGGTCAGGAGCGGGATCATCGCGGTGAACCCGCTGGCCATCCCGCGGGCGGCGTCCATCACGGCGTCGGCGGCATTGGCGGGCGGCGGCGGCGCTAGCGGGCTCATGCCGTGCCGCCGAGCCAGGCGCCGCTGTCGCGCAGGCGGCGCTTGTAGTCCGGCTCAGCCAGGGCGCGCCGCAACTCGTCGGCGCGCGCGATCACGCGCTCCTGGTTGAAGCCCACCAGGCCGTGGCGCGCCAGGGCCACCAGCTTCTGGGCATGGTCGTCGAGGACCTTCAGGCGGGCGGGATCGTCGCAATCCATGGACACCTCGCCAAGGGCGCGGATGAAGCCCAGCGCCGCCACCATGTCATTGGCGCAATACTGGGCCAGGGCGCCGAAGCCGCGGTCCATGAAGCCTTCGAACGTCACCGGATGGGTGATGACGCGAAGGGCGCCGTCCTTGTCGATTCTCAGATGGGACGGCAGCTCTCGCCCCGCGAGATCGGAGAGCGCCGCCCCCAGCCAATCGAGGCAGGTGAGCGCCGTGAACGGGTCGTTGACCCCTGGAGACAGGGCGCGGGCGGCGATTTCCACGAGCTCGTCCACCAGGAAGCGCAGGTCCTGAAGGGCCGTGCGTCTTGAGCCGACCGCGAAGGCGGCGCAGATCGCGCCGGCCGTCTCGTCATCACATCGCTCGGGTGGCCAGGCCTCGACGAGGGTGCGGCCGACATGGACAAAGTCACCGGGCTGATACTGCAGGCGCAGCACCAGGTCGTGCTCCCGCGCGATGGACAGGATCGTGTCGCCGTCGATGAGTTGCAGGTAGCCTGTATCCTTCGCCGTCACGAGCGCCCGGCGTTCGCCATCGGCCTGGCTGGCGTCGAGCCGGAATGTCGCCGGCACGCGCGCCGCATCGTTTTGACCGACGTCATCGGGCCGCGGCGCGCCGATGAAGCGTGGAAACCGATTGTCGATCTCCTTCAACAGCTTGTCGCCTACATCCTCGATGACGTTGTTGATGTGCAGCTGGCTGGGGACGTGGTGGATGAAGAAGATCAGGACCGCGATCGAGCAGAGCGCCAGGATCACGCCGAGCAGCAAGGCGAGGTTGGGAACAAAGCCCACCCCGCCCCCCGACTCCGCGGCGGAACGAATGGTCCGCAGCACCAGCAGGCAGTAGACGAAGGTGGCGATAAAGGTGCCGAGCGTCACCTGGTTGCCCCGGTCGCTCATGAAGTTGCTGAGCAGGCGCGGGCCGTATTGGCCCGAGGCGTAGACCACCGCCGCGATGGTCACCGAGAACACCGTGCCGGCGACGGTGATCATGGAGGCGCTGATCGCCGACAGAACCTGCCGGGCTCCGTCCGGCCGCGCGGCGTACAGCCACGGCAGGTCGTCCATCCAGGCCGACCCCGCGTGGGTGTCGAGGAAGATCATGCCCCCCGCGAGCAGCACGGCGCCGAACGCCATGACCGATGGCAGGAACCAGTAGCTGCCCCGCAACTCGTCGGCGTACCTCAGAAGTGTCGCCCGCACGCCCGTATGTCCCCTGGTCTGCCCCCTAAGGAATCGCGCCCTGTCGGACGATCCCCAGAGGAGAAGCGCCCCGAACGTCGAATTTCCGAACGGCGGCGCAGGGGGAACGCTCGGCCCGGTCAAACGCTCCGGCAAGCTTCACGTCCAGGTCGTGGCTCCACGACCTGCGGCGGCGGCCGCTCGTCCCTAGGCCTGGGCGCGTACCGGGAGCTTCCAGCCGGGGCGGACGAAGTGACAGGTGTAGCCGTTGGGGATGCGCTCCAGATAGTCTTGGTGCTCTGGTTCGGCCTCCCAGAAGTCGCCAACCGGCTCGACCTCGGTCACCACCTTGCCCGGCCACAGGCTCGAGGCCTCGACATCGGCGATGGTGTCGACAGCGACCTGCTTCTGCGCCTCGTCGGTGTAGTAGATCGCCGAGCGGTAGCTCATCCCCATGTCGTTACCCTGGCGGTTCTTGGTCGTCGGGTCGTGGATCTGGAAGAAGAACTCCAGCAGGGCGCGATAACTGATCCTGGCCGGGTCGAACACGATCTCGATGGCCTCGGCGTGGGTCCCGTGGTTGCGATAGGTGGCGTTCTTCACGTCGCCGCCGGAATAGCCGACCCGGGTGGAGATCACGCCGTCATAGCGGCGGATCAGATCCTGCATACCCCAGAAGCAGCCGCCAGCCAGCACCGCACGTTCCTGAGTCATCGATCTTCTCCTTCAGCCTGGGGCGACCGTAGAAGGCCCGCCCTGCCAGGCCAAGCCCGGCGCATGACCTAAATGGGGACGGAGGGCCTTCGATCCAAGCTGTGCGGTTGCGGGGCGCGTGGGATGGGCCGACCTTGCGCGACCCAGAGCAGCGCGGAGTTCACGATGAAATACTGGCTCGACACCGAATTCATCGAACGGCCCTTCGGCCTGGATCTCATCAGCATCGGGATCGTCTGCGAGGATGGGCGGGAATTCTATGCCGAGAGTTCTGAGGTGGATTGGTCCAGGGCCAGTCATTGGATTGTCGACAACGTCCGGCCCCAGCTCACCGGGGGCGGGGAGACTCTTGAGAACATCAGCTACGGAATCCGCCGGTTCATGGAGACCGACCAGGCGCCTGTCCTCTGGGGCTACTTCGCCGCCTTCGACTGGGTGGCGTTCTGCGGCCTGTTCGGCAGCCTCAGCGAACTGCCCTTCGATTTCCCGCAGGTCTGCCTGGATGTCCGCCAGTGGCAGATCGAGCTGGGAGAACCGCAACTCCCGCCTCAAAATGACTCCAAACACCACGCCCTCTCCGACGCGCGGTGGACGCGGGAGGCGTGGTGGTTTCTCGCGGCCCTGCCTCAGGCGGATCGGCCGGCCGGCACGGCGAATTTTGGCCACAACGGCGTGGTCTCTCCAGCCCACAAGTGACCCGGAGTTTTCCGATGCGACCCAGCTTCCTGATCCTCGCCGCCGCCCTGGCCACAGCCGCGAGCGCCATGGCGGCGGAGGGCCGGTTCGTCCATCCGGCCGACACCAACAAGGACGACCGTCTCAGCCGGGCCGAATGGCTGGCCTACAAGCTGCCGGCCGAGGCCTTCGACAAGGCCGACAAGAACCATGACGGCCTGATCGACGGCCCTGAATTCGGCGCCTGGTACATGGCCCAGCAGGCCAGCAAATAGCCGCCTACCGAGACGAGGCGATTTCATAGAGGAAGTCGACATAGCTCATGCTCGATCCCACTAGGCCCTGGACCTTCGGATTGCTGGACTCGATCACGTAGTACTCATTGGGTGCGTGCGCCCCACTGCCATGGCCCAGGCCGAACTGACCGGCGGGCAGGTTGACGGGCGCGGAGGTGAACACCGCCCCCGGCCACGACCCCGCCAGGCGCGGATAGATGGTGGTGGGCACATTGTTGCGCTTGTAGGTGGTCAGTTCGGCCTTGATCAGCCGGCTGTTCTCGTC
>NZ_JBBKVV010000077.1:0-57548 GCF_037968635.1 Phenylobacterium sp. | reverse complement strand
CTCACCAACCAGGCCCTGCGCGCGGGTGTCGTGATCTCGGCGGGCACCGACGGCTTCTCCGAGCCGGACGCGGCCTATCCCGGTCTGCACGACGAACTGGAATTGCTGGTCGCCAAGGCGGGCTTCACGCCGCTGCAGGCGATCTCGGCGGCCACCTTGGGCGGCGCGCGCGCGGTGACCAAGGACCCTGACTTCGGAACCATCGCGTCGGGCAAGCTGGCCAACCTGGTCTTTGTCTCCAAGGACCCCAGCGCCGACATTGCAGCCCTGCGCACCGTCGTCCTCACGGTGAAGCGTGGGGTGGACTATCGCCGCGCCGACTATGACCCCAGCAGCGACGCCGCGGCGCGCAAGGAACCCGAATGATATCGCGTCGCACCACGCTCACCCTCGCGGCCGGCGCCCTGGCCGCCACGGCGGTCAGACCTGCGATGGCCGCCGGCGATCCGATCATCGTCAACGCCTTGGGCGGGCTGGCCAACCCGAACTTGGCCATCGGCCGCGCAGGCCCGCCGCCGTCGGTGGACGCCGACCTTGACGCGCGAGCCCTCGGCGACGCCAAGGCTTCGGGCCTCACGGCGGTGAACATCACCTTGGGTTACGTCTTCGGCGGGGGCGATCCCTATGTGGAGACGCTGAAGGCGCTCGACTCCTGGGACGCCATCCTTGCCGCCCACCCCGCCGACCTGACAAGGATCACCAAGGCCGCCGACGTCGCCAAGGCTAGGGCCAGCGGCAAGATCGGGCTGATCTACGGCCTCCAGAACGCCGTCCAGGTGGGCGAGCATCTGGAGCGGGTGGACGAGTTCGCCGGCCGTGGGGTGCGGGTCATCCAGCTCACCTACAATCCGCAGAACATCCTGGGTGACGGCGCCATGGCCCCGGCCAATCGGGGCCTGACCGAGCAGGGCCGCAAGGTGGTGGCCAAGCTCAATGAGGCCCGGGTGATGGTGGACCTATCCCACTCCGGCGAGCGCACCTGCCTGGACGTCATCGCCGCATCCAAGGCGCCCATCTCCATCAACCACACCGGCTGCCGGGCGCTCACCGACCTGCCGCGCAACAAGACCGACGCCGAACTACGGGGCGTGGCGGAGCAGGGGGGCTTCGTGGGCATCTATTTCATGCCTTTCCTGACCCTGGACGGCCATCCCAAGGCCGCCGACGTTGTGGATCACATCGCCCACGCGCTCAAGGTCTGCGGTGAGGATCATGTGGGGATCGGCACGGACGGCTCCGTCACCGGCATCGATGACCTGGCCGCCTATCAGGGGGCGCTGGAGAAGGAGATCGCCGAGCGTCAGGCGGCCGGCATCGGCGCCAAGGGGGAACGCGCCGACACCTATCCCTTCGTGGTGGACCTGCGCGGCGTGGACCAGTTCCGCAAGCTGGCCCGACTGCTGGCCGCGCGAGGCGTCAAGCCCCGGGTGATCGACAAGATCCTCGGTTCGAACTTCGTGGACTACGCCGCGCGGGCCTGGGGTTAGGGACATGGCCGGACGACCCACAGCGATCCTCTTTGATCTGGACGGCACGCTGGTGGACTCCGAGCCCGGCATCCGTGCGAGCGCGGAGGCCGCCCTTGCGGCGCTCGGCCACGAACCCATCGACTTCAGCATCGCCGAGCTTATCGGGCCGCCGCTGGAGGAGGTGATGACCGCATTTCTCAAGCGCTTCGGCGACGACCGGGTGGCTGAGGCGGTGCTGGCCTACCGAGAGCACTATGGAGCGGAGGGATACCGGGCGACCGAGTTCTATCCCGGCGTTTCAGCGATGCTGGCGCAATTCGCAGGCCTACCTCTCTACGTCGCGACGTCGAAGCGCACGGTCTTCGCGCGGCGCATTCTCGAGCATCTCGAGCAGGCTGCGGCGTTTGAGGGAATATATGGTTCCGAGCCGGACGGCGCGTTGGACAACAAGGCGGCCCTCATCGCCGACGTCCTGAAGCGCCATGACCTGGCGGCCCACCGCTGCCTGATGGTGGGTGACCGTCGCCAGGATGTCCTAGGCGCCCAGGCCAACGGCGTTCCGACAGTCGGGGTGCTCTGGGGATACGGCGATCGCGACGAACTGGAGACGGCCGGCGCCCGTTGGATCATTTCCCGCCCATCCGAACTGGTCGACATCGCCTCTGACCCGTCGGGCGGCGGGCTCCACCGGCCGATGGTCTAGGCCAAGGGCGCTTGGGGCGCCATCTTGCCCTTCTCTGAGGAATTTGAGTCGGCGCCGGGGCTTGGCGCACGGCCGGGAGCGCCGCTGACGTGCAAATGGGGCCTGACCAGTACTTGGCGACGGTGCGTCGCGCGCTGTCCTCGCGCCGCGCCTTCAACAAGGTGTTCGGAATCGGCGGGCACAAGACGGGGACCACCAGTCTCCAGAGCATCTTCCATCTTTGCGGGCTGGAGGTCGGGGACCAGGCGACTGGGGAGCTTACGAGCTTCAACGCGCGGCGCGGCCGATATCAGCCGCTGATCGACTACTGTCAGACCGCTGACGCCTTCCAGGACAGCCCTTTCGCGCAGGGCAGTATCTATGTCGCCCTGGACGCGATCTTCCCGAATTCGCGGTTCATTCTCACCGTGCGCGAGTCCGCCGCGTGGTTTCGTTCGCTGGAGACCTTCACCGCCAAACGCCATGGAGTTCCGTCCGGCGCGATCACCCAGGCTCTGGTGGAAGGCGACAGCTACCTGTTTCCTGGCTATGTCGCCGAGGGGCACGTGCATGCCTATCTCCTTGAGCCGCCGTCGTATCGCCCTGGCGAGCCCCAGTCCGAGGTGGTGCGGTGGGACAAGCTCTTCGAGCGCGACCACTATATCGCCGCCTATGAACGCCGAAACGCGGCGATCCGGGACTACTTCAAGGCGCGCCCTGAGCAGCTTCTTGAGATTGACCTGACGAAGGAAGAGTCGATCCAGAAGGTGACCGACTTCCTTGGCCTGCCGCCCGAATTCGGCGCGCTACCCATCCCACATGTGAATCAGACCTGACACGTCCTAGCCCATCCACCGTCCGACCAGCCAGAAGGTCACGCCGGAAATGGCGGCGGCGGCGGGCATGGTCAGGACCCAGGCGGTGACGATACCGCGCGCGACGCCCCAGTTCACCGCCGACGCCCGCCGGGCCGCGCCGACGCCGACGATCGCACCAGTGATGGTGTGGGTTGTCGAGACGGGCACGCCCAGCGCCGTGGCCGCGAAGAGGGTGATCGCGCCGCCGGTCTCGGCGCAGAAGCCCTGCATCGGCGACAGGCGGGTGATCTTCGACCCCATGGTGTGGACGATGCGCCAGCCGCCGAACAGGGTGCCGAGCGCCATGGCCGCCTGACAGGACAACACCACCCACAGGGGCACGTGGAACTCGCCGCTTGTCGGCCCCATGCCGTGGGCGATCAGCAGGGCGGCGATAATCCCCATGGTCTTCTGCGCGTCGTTGCCGCCGTGGCCGAGGGAGTAGAGCGAGGCCGAGACGAACTGCAGACGCCGGAAGGTGGAATCCACCGCGAAGGGTGTGAAGCGCACGAAGGTCCAGGAGACGATCAGCACCAGGATGATGGCCAGCAGGAAGCCTGTGCCGGGGGACAACACGATGGCGAACACCGTCTTGCTCAGGCCCGCCCAGACCACCGAACTGAACCCCGCCTTGGCGAGGCCTGCCCCCACAAGACCCCCCACCAGAGCGTGCGACGACGAGGACGGGATGCCCGCCCACCAGGTGATCAGGTTCCAGGCGATGGCGCCCACCAGGGCCGCGAAGATCAGCCCGTCCGACACCAGGTCCGGGGCGATGATCCCCGATCCGATGGTCTTGGCCACATGCAGGCCGAAGAACAGGAAGGCGATGAAGTTGAAGAAGGCCGCCCACATCACCGCGTACTTGGCCGACAGCACCCGCGTGGCGACGATTGTGGCGATGGAATTGGCCGCGTCGTGCAGCCCGTTCAGAAAGTCGAACGCCAGCGCTGTGAGGATCAGGATGATCAGGAGCGGCGTGAAGCCGGCGATATCCACGCGATCAGACCTGTTCGATCACGATGCCGCTGATGCGGTTGGCCACATCCTCGAACCGGTCGAGCACCTTCTCCAGGTGGCTGTAGACATCGACGCCGACGATGAAGGCCATGGCGTCGCCCTGGCGGTGGGCCTCGAACAGCGCCTTGCGGCCCTGGTCGTACAGGAGGTCGGACTTGTCCTCGATGTGGGTGATCTGCTCGGTAATCTCGTTCAGGCGCGTAGCATTCTGGCGCATCTTGCCCATCAAGCCGACGGCCTCACGGGTCAATTCGGCGGCCTGGACAATGATGTCGCCCATCTCTTGCATCGGCGCCTCGAAGCTCTTCAGCTCGAACAGCATGACGACCTTGGCGGTCTTCTGCATCTGGTCGATGGCGTCGTCGAGAGAGGTGATCAGGTCCTTGATGTCGCCCCGGTCGAAGGGGGTGATAAAGGTGCGTCGCACCGCCAGCAGCACGTCGCGAGTGATGTGGTCGGCCTGGTCCTCGAAGTGCATGACGCGTGCGCAGTCCGAAAGAACCGCGTCGCCGCCCTTGAGCACATCGCGTAGCGCGTGGGCGCCGGAGATCAGGGTGTCGGCGTGGGCTTCGAACAGATCGAAGAACTTGTGTTCCTTCGGCATAATCGCCTGAAACCACGTCATCATGGTCGATCCGCCGTCCGATGTTCCGGGCCCGGATGGCCCCCCGTTGGCGCGCTCATAGCCGGTCAGCAGCTTCGGCTGAAATGGATTTATGACGCCGCGACGCCAAACCCGCGGCAGTTGCGGCAAAAGCCCCGGCATTTCGGCCTCCGGCGTTTCCAGAGCGGACAAGATCGTGGCTCTATGCTGCAACCATTCGGGGGAATCGTCTCGACCATGCGCCGCCAACTCGCCTGCTTCGCCCTGATCATCGGGCTCAGCCTGAACGGCGCCGCCCAGGCCGCCGATCTGCTGATCTTCGGGGGGCCGATCTATACGGGGCTCGACGCCCAGCCGAGGGTCGAGGCCCTGGTGGTCAAGGATGGCAAGGTGGCCTTTGCCGGGGCCCTGGCGCAGGCGCGCAAACAGGCCGGCAAGGCCCAGACCATCGATCTGAAGGGCGCCGCGGCCTATCCAGGCTTCGTCGACGCCCACGCTCACCTGATGGGCATCGGCCTGCGGGAGATGACCCTGAACCTGGAGGGCACGCTCTCCATCTCTGAGATGACCGCCAAGGTGAAGGCTTGGTCCCTGGCCCATCCGGGCCCCGAGGTGCTGTCGGGCCGTGGCTGGATCGAGACCCACTATCCGGAGAAACGTTTCCCCAACCGCGGGGATCTCGACGCGGTGGTCGACGACCGCCCGGTGCTGCTGGGCCGCGCTGACGGCCACGCCATTGTGGTCAATTCCAGGATGCTGGCCCTGGCCGGCATCACCCGCGACACGCCCGATCCGGCGGGCGGCCAGATCCTGCGCGACGCCTTGGGCGAGCCCACAGGGATGCTTGTGGACAACGCCAAGGCCCTGGTGACCTCCAAGGTCCCCCCGACCTCCGAAGCCCAGATGCGCGAGGCCGCAAAGCGCGCGGTGGACCTCTACGCGTCGCGCGGCTGGACCGGACTGCACAACGTCAGCGTCGCGGCCCGGGACGTGGCCATCCTGAAGGACATGGCGGCTGCCGGGACCCTGCCGATCCGCGTGGACAACTTCATGGACCTGGCCAGCCAGGGGGGCCTGCTGACAACCGGGCCGTCGACCGACCCCACCGGCCTGGTGCGCGTGGACGGCATCAAGCTCTACATGGACGGGGCGTTGGGCTCGCGGGGCGCGGCCCTGCTGGCGCCGTATGACGACGCGCCGGGGACAGGTCTGCTGCTGACGCCGCCCGATGTGATCGCCAAGACCCTGCAGGCGGCGCGAAAATCCCACGCCCAGATCGCCATCCACGCCATCGGCGACCGAGGCAACCGTCTGGTGCTGGACGCCTTCGAGACCGCCTTCGACGGCGACCCGGCGCAACTGCGGGCCGCCCGATGGCGAATCGAGCATGCCCAGGTGATTTCACCCTCCGACATCCCCCGCTTCGCCGACCTGGGTGTCATCGCCTCAATGCAGCCGTCCCATGCCATCGGGGACCTCTATTTCGCCCCGGCCCGGCTGGGGGAGGCGCGGCTGAAAGGCGCATATGCCTGGCAGGAGCTTTGGGCCAGCGGCGCCCGCATGGCGGCGGGCACCGATGCGCCCGTCGAGAAGGGCGATCCGCTGGTGGAGTTCTACGCCGCCACCTACCGCCACGATCTGAAGGGCTTCGCTGGTCCCGACTGGGGCCTGGACCAGGTGCTGACGCGGCCCCAGGCGCTCTCCATGATCACCAGGGGCGCGGCCTATGCCGTGTTCCGGGAGAAGGATCTGGGCGACCTGGCGGTGGGCAAGGCCGCCGATATCTCGGTCTTCTCTGTGGACCTAATGACCGCCCCGTTCCCAGACATCGCCAAGGCCCACGCCGTGATGACCGTGGTGGGGGGCAAGGTGGTCTATCGGGCCAGGTAGGGTGGTCGTCACTGTGCGCGCCTGACCCGCGCAAGGATAGGTTGACGGCGCAGTCGCCCGCGTCGAAGCTTCACCTTGAGTGGAGTGGGGGCGCGTATGGGACTTTCTCGGCGGGACGTGATGGCGGCTGGGGCGCTCTTTGCGCCTGGGGTGGCCACAGCGGCGGACAAGGGGGTCACCTATCCTTTCGCCGTCACCCGCAACATGGCCTGGGCCGCGGTCCATCTGGATGGCAAGGACCCGCCGCTGCCCTTCTTGATCGATACCGGGTCTTCCGGGTTCGGGGTGCTGGACTCCAAGGCCCGCGAGCTCGGCCTTCGGCGCGAGGGTAAGTCCAGCGGCCAGGCCGCGATCGGCCGCATGAATTTGCAGGTGTACGGCGCGAGCGTCGTGCTGGGTGGCGCGGTGCGGGAGCCCTGGCTGCCGCTCGCCGGGATGACCTATCTGCCGCAGCCGATGCAGGGCATCATCCCCCTGGCGCGCTTCCGGGTCATGGGGATGGATTTCGACAAGCGGCAGGTCTTGATCGCCAGCCGGTTTCCGAAGGACCTGGAGGGCTACGAGTCCCTCGATCTTGACCCTGGGCGCGCCGTCGCCGGGAGCCTCGACCGGCTGGGCGCCTTCACCAATGACGACAACAACCAACTCATCAAGGACCACTCTCCGGTGATCGACGCCGAATTCAACGGCGAGCGGGTCAAGTTGCTGGTCGATACCGGCGCGAGCTTGGGGCTTTTCCTTTTCCCCGACTATGTGAAGCGCATGGGGTTGTGGGATCAGTTTCCCAAACACCAACCTGGGGGGATCCGGACTCTGGCGGGGCATGCCAACACCCGGACCATTCGCGCCGAGCGGCTGAAAATCGGCAAGCTGGTCTTCGCCAATCCCATTGTCTCCTTGGGTGATCCGGCCGACAGCGGGCGCGACGGGTCGCGCAGCGAGGTGGGGTTGATCGGCATGGAGTTTCTGCGCCGCCTCAACTTCATCAGCGATCCACAGCGGCGGAAACTATGGATTCGTCCCAATGCCGCCATCGCTGACGGCTATCGCTATGACCGCGCTGGAGCCGAGGTCGGGTTCATTGAAGGCGTCCCCCGGGTCACGGAACTGAACCCCGGTGGGCCTGCGGATCTCGCCGGCCTGAAACTGGGCGACCGGGTGACGGGCTGGCGTGGCGCCGACGGCCTTGAGGGCCTGTCCTGGGCGCTGCGGGGCGCGCCGGGATCCACCGTCGAGATTCAGGTGGAGCGAGATGGCAAGCGGCAGATGGTGGCGGTGATACTGGCCGATGTGATCTAGCGGGCGCCCGCCTGAAGTTGACGTCGGGTCCGCTGCGGCCCGGGAAAGAGAGAGCCGAGGCCCCCTTCGCGCCTTTCTCCAGCAGGAGCGCCTCTTCTAGCCCCGCGCCTCGTCCACCAGGTTCGGGAACACCCTGACGACCTTGCTCAGCAGGTACTCGCCATAGGTCCCGTCGAAATCGTGGACACTGGCGCCGTCCCAGCGATCCTCCGCGCCGGTGGTCGCCGCCACGCCGGGGAGGGGCGCCATCTTCGCGGTGAAATCCGGATCGAAGAACAGCGGGAAGGACAGGCGGTCATGCCCGCTCACATTCTTCACCCGATGGGGCGTGGAGCGATAGCGGCCGCCGGTCAGCCGTTCCAGCATGTCGCCGATGTTGCAGACCAGGGCGCCCTCGATCGGCGGCGCTTCGATCCAGCCCCCGGGCGCCTTGACCTGCAACCCGCCGAACCGGTCCTGCGCCAGCAGGGTCAGCAGGCCATAGTCGGTATGCTCACCCACGCCCCAGGATCGAGCGTCGGCATGCGGGCCCTGGGCGGGATAGTTGAAGATACGGAACAGCACCGTCGGCTCGTGGGTATAGGTGTCGCGGAAGTAGTCGTCCTCAAGGCCCAGGCTGATTGAGAACCCCTCCATCAGCGCAGTCGCGGCCCGGGTCGCCCCGGTCATATAGGTCTCGGCGGCGACCTTCAGGCCGGGCAGGGCGTCGGGCCAAAGATTGGCGCCGTGCATGGGCAGGTGGGCCTTCACACGGGGATGGTCCGTCGGGAGGTCGGTCCCGAGATAGAGTCCTTCCTTCAGGTCCGGCACGCCGGAGGTCAGCTCTCCGCCCACCGGGAAGAACCCCCGCCAAGCCCGCCCTCCGCGCGCCATGTCGATCTTCAGTTTCTCGGCCTTCGGCAGGGCGAAGAACGCGCGGCTCTGGGTCTCCAGGTTGGCCAGGACCTCCAGACTGATCCCGTGCCCTGTGAGGTAGAAGAACCCGTGCGCCTCACAGGCGCGGGCGATTTCCCCCGCCACCCGGGCCCGACCGGCCGCGTCTGCGCGGTCGAACAGGGCGCTCATCTCGATGACGGGAAGGGTCTCCATCAGGCGGCGGGGGCTGGCCGGGCGCGCTGGTTGTAGAGCTGCTTCATGCGGCGCTCGCGCTCCTCCGGGGTCACCGTGGAGGGGTCTTCGGGCGGGCCGGCGGTGACCGCCATGCCCTTCACCACGGCGGGCCGGGCGGCCATCACATCGAACCAGCGCTTGAAATACTTGAACTCCGCCATGTCGATGCCCTGCAGTTCCCAGCTGGCGGTCCACGGGTAGCAGATCATGTCGGCGATCGAGTAGTCGTCGCCGGCGATCCACGGGCGGTCATAGAGCCGGTTGTTCAGCACCCCGTACATGCGGTGAACCTCGTCGTTGAAGCGTCGCTGGGCGTAGGACTGGTCGCCATGCTTGGGATCGACGCGGCTGAAGTGCCCGCGCTCGCCGGTCTTGGGGCCCTGGTTGGCCATCTGCCAGACAACCCACTGGTTGACCTCGTACTTGCCGCGCTGGTCCTGAGGCCAGAATTTCCCGTACTTCTCGGCCAGGTACATCATGATTGAGCCGCTCTCGAACACGCTGATCGGCTCGCCGCCGCCCGTCGGCTCGTGATCCACCAGCACCGGCATCCGGTTGTTGGGGCCGATCTTCAGATAGGCGTCGGTGAACTGGTCGCCGCGGCCGATGTTCACCGGCGCGACGTTGTAGGGAACCCCCAGCTCTTCCAGCAGGGTGGTGACCTTCTTGCCGTTCGGGGTCGGCCAGTAATGGAGATCGAACATATGGAGCCTCGCGGGAAATCAATCAGCCCAGCCTAGGCCCGAGGACCGACGCCTCAACCCACAAATTCTGACGAGCCGCTCAGCCCAAACGCAAACAGGCCCCCGGCATCGCCAGGGGCCTGCAGCATCATCGGCGGTTCAGGCCGAAATCGGAATTCTAGTAGCCGCGCGGCCGATCATTGTTGTCACGACGGTCGGCGCGGATGCCCTTGGCCACCAACTCAAGCTTGGCCTGGATGATCGCGCTGTCGCGGCTGCCCAGCTGGCCGTTCCGGTAGTGGCGCATGCCACGTTCCTGGCGGCTGATCTGGTCAAGCGACTGCCGAGCGTTTCGGGCCTCGGCGCGGGAAAGGCTGCCGTCCTGCGTGCCAATGCGGACGCGCTCTTCAAGCCAGGCCATGCGGCCTTGGATGTCCTGCGGGGCGCTCGCCCAACCGGAGTTGGCCTGATAGCTGGCGTTCTGGCCGTAGTTGGAGGCCGAAGGGGCTGTGGCGATCCAGCGGCCCTGGGCGTCGTAGTAGCCGTAGGTCTGTCCGGCGCGCCAGCGGCCGTTGGTGTCGTAGTAGCCAGTCTGGGCGTCGGCCACCCACATGCCGTTTGCGGCGCGGTGACCAGCAGGCTGACCGTCGATCCAGCGACCATTTGCGTCATAGCGGCCCGTCGCGGGACCGGCGATCCAGCGGCCGTTGCTGTAATAGCCGCTGGCCGAGGCGCCGACCCACTGGCCGTTTGCGTCGTAGTAGCCGCCGGCGGAGGCGGGCACGTAGCGGCCGTTGCGGTCATAATAGCCGCTGGCGGAGGCGTTGGTGTTGGCGGCGATCCAGCGGTTCTGGCTGTCGTAGTAGCCGTTCGGAGCGCCGTCGACCCAGCGACCGTCACGGTCATAGTAGCCTGCGGCGCTGGCGCGATCGACGTTGTTGGCATGCCAGGCGCCATTGGTGTCGTAGTAGCCATAGGCGTTGGCGCTGGCGCAGTTGGTCTTGGACTTGGCGATCTGGTTGCCGGCGAAGCCGCCCGCCAGGGCGCCAACCACCGAACCTTCGGTGCGGGCGCCGTTGCCGGACACCTGGCTGCCGAGGATGGCGCCGAGGCCGGCGCCGATCACGGTGCCAGCGATGCGATTGTTTTGCTGCTGTTGTTCGCAGGTCTGCTGGGCGAGCGCGAAGGTCGGCAACAGGGCGGCGGCGGCGATGCCGGCGGCGAGAAGGGTCTTACGCATTGGGGGAGCTCCTTGGTGGGACATGTGTCCGTCCGTTGCCCAACCCAACGCCGTGGCATGGTGGCGGTTCCTCAGGCCCGCGTGCTGAGCCCTGGGGTCGCGCACCTGGAGGGAGGGCCGAAAGCCTATCCCGCCGTCGGAACCTTCCCGCCGGGCGCCGACACCATCAGCCTGAGCAGTTCCTCCGCAATCCTCGGCTCCCGGCCCTCAGTATGGCCCTTGTCCAGCGCATGGCATCGGCGATCACCCGGCCATCGAGGGCGCGGTTAGATCCAGACCTCCGTCACGCCGGGTCGCTGCGACAGGCCCCAGGCGGCTCTTGGGCGGTCTTCTGGTCGACGGCGGGGATCGCGGCCACAGTCCCTACTTCCTGAACGGCGGAGGCGCTACCGGCCGCACTTTTTCTTCGTTCCAGTGAGCCAGTAGGCGCGCGAAGCGGAAGTGACGATCAGAGTGCGGCCACAAAGGCTGCAATGTCGGCGTCGGTCCGCAGCCGGACGACAGGGACGCCTGGTCCGAATTGGAGGCGCAGCGCCTCGATGCGCGGGCGGTTCTGGCGGTCGAAGCCCGAGATGAACCTCAGCACGGTGAGGAGATCGCGGGGCTTGTGCATCTCGCCCTTCCGGAACACCCGCACGACGGCCCTCCACGCGCAGGTGAGACGAGGGCGGTCCAGCCAGACCACCAGGTCTGCGCGCGGCATCCGCAAGTCGAAGGTCACCACCGCGAAATTGCCGTCGCTGATCCAGGCGTCAGCGGCATGCAGGGTCGCCAGCGTCTGGCGGAACTCCGGCGTCTCCTGGGTCTTGCCGCGCCAGATCGCATCCAGGTCGATCACCGGCGCGCCGGTCTGCTCCGCCAGCCGCCGCGCCAGGGTGGTCTTGCCGCTGCCGGCGCAGCCCAGGAGGATGATGCGGGTCACGGGCGCCAGCATGGTCTGAAACGCGATCCATCGAAAGCCGGCTGGAGTACGATGCGTTCAGGCGGAATTGCCGGAACGCATCGTACTCAATTTCAAAATTTGGAGCCGGATTCAGGCTGCGAGGGAAGCCCTCCGGCTCCAGGCCTGGACACGACCTTCATCTACGGGCAGTTCACCCGCCGCGCCTGCACCCTGAGGAGTTTCGCGCCTTGCCGCCCGAGGTCGATTTCTCGAACTACATCGTCTTCATGGGCATCCCTGATGACCGCATGGTCATGGCGGTGGGGGAGGGGTTGTTGAATCGGCCCAGCTACAATTTTCCGGGCACCGCAAGCTTTCTGAACTATCTCGATGGCCGCCTCAACGGCGCCCAGCAACTGTGGTTCGGCCCGCCGTCGGGGCCGATCAGCCTGAACATTCCCTCAGGGCCGATGGTCAATCACCTGGCCGATCCCGATCTCTATGGCGTAGCCCTGGACAAGGCGCGTCGGGTGGCTGACGCCCTTGGCGGTCCCTGCTTCAACGCTCCGGACGCTGTGCTCGCCAATGGCCGTGACCGGGTGGCTGAGGCCCTGTCGGGGCTCGACGGCGTTGTCGCGCCGAGAACCGTCCGGCTGGCGCCCTCCGATCTCCGGTCGCTGACCGTGATGCTCCGGGACCTGAGCCTGACCTACCCGTTGCTCATTCGACCCGTCGGCGCCCACGGCGGCCAGCGGCTGCTGCGGATCGACACCTCGGAGGGACTTGCCGACCGGGTCGCGGCCTGGATGTTCGACGCCCCGGTCTATGTGACGGAATTCCACGACTTCGCCGACCCAGACGGAGTCTATCGTAAACACCGTCTGGCGGTGGTGGGTGACAAGGTCGTTCTGCGCTCTGTGGTCATCGGCGATGACTGGCTGCTGCACGCCGCCCGCCAGTCCGAGGCGACCCGAGCCGACGAGGCCGCGCGCCTTGCCGCCTTCGAGAGCGAAGTCCTGCCGAGGATCGCCCCGGCGGTCGCGGAAATCGCCCGGCGGCTCTCGCTGGATCTCTTCGGTATCGACTGCCACCTCGACGCCGATGGCCGCCTTCTGATCTTCGAGGCTAACGCCTGCATGAGCCTGCTGCTGCGCACCATGCCGCCCCCCAACATGTGGGAGGCGCCGGTGGCCGCCGTGCGAACGGCCCTCCTGGACCTTCTGGCCCACCCGGAGCGCTGGAGGCGCCAGGGCGAACGGTTCCCGACCGGGTGACCGCCGGCTACTCCGCCATCGTGACCGGCAGCCTCAGGAACACACGGCCCGCCGCTGAGGGGGCGGGCAGGGCGCCGGCGTGGATGTTCACCTGCAGGGCAGGCAGGATCAGGGTCGGCGGGTCCAGAGTGGCGTCCCGGGCATGGCGCATGGCCACGAAGGCCGCCTCGTCGACACCCTCATGGACGTGGACATTGTGCGCCTTCTCTTCGGCCACGGTGGTCTCCCACCGGATCTCGCCGCGGCCGGCAGGCAGATAGTCGTGGCCGACGAAGACACGGGTTTGGGGCGGCAGGGCGAGGATCTTCTGGATCGAGCGATAGAGGGTGGCGGCGTCGCCGCCGGGGAAGTCGGCCCGCGCGGTTCCGTAGTCGGGCATGAACAGGGTGTCGCCGACAAAGGCCGCGTCGCCGATCCTGTAGGTGACGCAGGCCGGAGTGTGACCGGGGGTGTGCATCACCTCGATGCTCAGGTCCCCCAGGGGCAGGACGTCGCCTTCGCGGACCAGACGGTCGAAGTCCCCGCCGGCGGCCTTCAGGTCCTCCACCTCGAACAGCGGCCCGAAGGCCTTCTGGACCTGAGTGATCTCGGCGCCGATCACCACCGGTGTCCCGGTCAGGTGGCGGATGTGGTGGGCGGCCGTAAGGTGATCGGCGTGGGCGTGGGTTTCCAGGACATAGGTGAGCGTCAGGCCCTGCTCGGCGACGGCCGCCAGCACGGCGTCGGCCGAGGCGGTGGAAAGGCGCGCGCCCTTGGGTTCGAAGTCCAGCACAGGGTCGATGATCGCGCATGCCTGTGACGTGGGATCTGACACCAGATAGGTGGCCGTCGAGGTCGCGGGGTCGAAAAACGCTTGAACCTTGGGGGTCATGATCGGAGCCTTCCTCTTGAGGTTCGATATATAAGATATTGCTAAATTAGAATCAACTGATATAAAGGCGTCATGTTCGATCTCACGAACTTCGACATCACCCTGTTCGAGGCCCGGGCCTCCGAAGCGGCCAAGCTGCTGAGGGCCCTGGGCAACGAGCGGCGTCTGATGATCCTGTGCCAGCTCACCGGCGGTGAGCGGTCTGTCGGGGAGCTACAGCCCCTGGTGGGCCTCTCTCAATCGGCTCTGTCCCAGCACCTCGCGGTGTTGCGGGAAGAGGGCGTCGTGGCCACCCGCCGCGACGGTCAGACCATCTGGTATCGGATCGACGACCCGGCCGCGATCGCGGTGGTGGCGACGCTCGCGGAGATATTCTGTCCTCCAGACATGAAGTTGATCCATGACCGCCACCCTGACGAACCTCTCCCCCGAAACCCTCGCTGACCGCCTGAGCCGCCGGGCCGCCATGCTGGTGGACATCCGCGAACCCGACGAGTTCGCCCGCCGTCATATCAAGGGCGCCCTGTCCCGCCCGCTCTCGTCCCTCGAAGCGGCCCACCTGAAGATCGAACCCGGCCGCGATGTGGTGTTCACCTGTCGCTCGGGCATGCGCACCGGGGCCAATTGCGCCCGGCTCGCCGACACCGTCGATGGCGAAGCCTTCGTGCTGGAAGGCGGGGTGGACGGCTGGGCCGCCGCCGGCCTGCCGGTGGAAACCGACGAGAAGGCGCCCCTGGAGATCATGCGGCAGGTGCAGATCGCCGCCGGATCGCTGGTGGTGATCGGGGTCGTCCTTGGCGTGAGCGTCCACCCGGGCTTCCTCGCGCTCTCGGCCTTCGTGGGCGCGGGCCTGACCTTCGCCGGGGCCACCGGCTTCTGCGGCATGGCCAACCTGCTGGCTCTCGCGCCCTGGAACCGTCGCGCGGCGACCTGATGGACGTGCCACTTCTCAGTCTCGGTCTCGCGGCGGTGGGCGGGGCGGTGATCGGCCTGCTGCTCTCGGTGTTCGGGGGCGGGGGGTCGGTCCTGGCGACCCCGCTGCTGATCTATGTGGTCGGCGTCCGCGACCCTCACGTGGCCATCGGCACCTCGGCCGCCGCCGTGGCGGTGAACGCCCTGGTGGGCCTGAGCGCCCAAGCCCGCGCCGGGCGGGTGAAGTGGCGCTGCGCCAGCGTGTTCGCCGCGGCGGGCATTGTCGGCTCACTTGTCGGCGCACACCTGGCCAAGCAGGCGCCGGGCGAGCAACTCATCCTATGGTTCGCCGCGGCCATGGCCGTGGTGGGTGGTTCGATGCTGGTCCCGCGCAAGGGGACGGGCGATCCCTTCGTCACCCTGACTCCCGCCCTCACCGCCAAGCTGGCGCCGCTCGGCCTCCTGGTCGGGTTGGCGGCGGGCTTCTTCGGCATCGGCGGAGGATTCCTGATCGTACCGGGGCTGATGGCGGCGACCGGCATGACCATGGCCCACGCCGCTGCCTCTTCCCTGCTCTCGGTAGTGGTCTTCGGCGGCGCCACCAGCGCCAGCTACGCGGTCTCCGGCCAGATCGACCTGCCGGTCTTCGTGGCCCTGGTCGCGGGCGGTGGTCTCGGCGCGCTGGCCGGCGGTCCCGTCGCCCGGGCCCTGGAGTCGCGGGCCACGGTCGCGCGCCAGGTCTTCGCGCTCTTCGTCATCGCCACCGCAGCTTATGTAGCCGCCCGCGCCTTACATGTTCTGGGCTAGGTCTGGCGCCTGGACTTTCGTGCCGGGCAAGGCCATCGGCGCCCCGTGTTTCATTGAAGAGTCTCAGTAAATTGCGAACCGATGCGGCGTTTGGAACCTACATCCTGCTCATGGGGATCCCTGATGATGGGATGGTGCAGGCCCAGGGACGCGGCCTGCTTCGGCGGCCCACCTATGTCTATTCCGGGACCTGCAGCTATCTGGATTACCTAGGTGAGCAGTTCGCCGGCGCTCGGGAAATCTGGTTTGGCCCGCCGGCCGGACCGATGAATCTGCGGATCGAAGCCGCCCCACTGGTCAACTACCTCGCCGACCCCGACATCTACAGCGTCGCCCTGGCCAAGGCCGAACGTGTCGTTTCCGCCATGGGGCGGCCCTGCCTGAACTCTCCGGAGGCTGTCCTGCGCTCAGGTCGCGAGATGGTCGCCGCGGCTTTGGAGGGCATACCCGGGGTGGTGGTTCCCAGAACGGCGCGCCTGATGGCATCCGGACCGCCGGAGCTGGCCCGAATGATCGCGGATAGGGGCATGACCTATCCGTTGCTGTTCCGCCCGGTCGGCGCCCACGGCGGCAAGGACCTGCTGCGGGTTGAGAGCCCTTGTGCCCTTCAGCGGCTCGGCGCCGCCTGGATTTGCCATGCCCAGGTCTACGTCACCGAGTTTCGGCCCTTCGCCGACCCAGATGGCGTGCATCGTAAGTATCGCCTCGCCGTGATCGGGGAGCAGATCATCCTGCGTCATGTCATCATCGGCGACACTTGGCTGCTCCACGCAGATAGCCAGGCGTCGGGCACGGAGGCCGATGAAGAGGCGCGGCTGGCGAGCTTCGAGGCCGATCTGCTGCCCAGGGTCGCGCCCGCGGTGCTTGAGATCGCCCGGCGCCTCGGGCTCGACGTCTTCGGCATTGACTGCCACCTCGATGAGGACGGCCGGATGCTGCTGTTCGAGGCCAACGCCTGCATGAACTTGCTGGCGCGCTCAGTCCCGCCGCCCAATATGTGGGACGCGCCCGTTGAGGCGATCCGGACAGCGTATCTCGATCTGCTGGCCGACCCGACACGATGGCGCCGTTCCGGGAGCGTCGACGTTGATGCAACCGCCCGAGGAGCCTTGGCATGAAACTTCTCTTCTCTCCGACCTCGCCCTATGCGCGGAAAGTCCGGATCTGCGCCCAGGAGCTGGGGATCGCCCTCGAGGCGGTGATGGTCGGCGCCAATCCGTCACAGGCCGCCGATCCCGTGCTGGCGGCCGCAAACCCCCTGGCCAAGATCCCCACGCTTGTGCTCAAGGACGGTCGGGCGATCTATGACAGCCGGGTGATTGTCGACTATCTCGACAACCTGACCGACAGGGCGATGGCGCCTCGCTCTGGCGACGCCCGTTGGGCGGTGCTGGTGGAACAGGCCGCCTGCGACGGTATCCTCGATGCGGCCTTGCTCAGCCGCTACGAGCTGGCCATGCGACCGGAGGGGCTGCGCTGGTCCGAATGGCTGGCGGGGCAGTCGGCCAAGATCGAACGCGCGCTGGACCTGCTGGAAACCTCGGCCAGAGACGCCGCCAACCCGGGCCTCGGCGATATCTGCGTGGCCTGCGCCCTGGGCTATCTGGACCTGCGCTTCCCCGACAACGGCTGGCGCGCGACGCATCCGCAACTGGCGGTGTTCTTCGCCGCGATCTCCGAGCGGCCGTCGCTGAAAAGCACCGTCCCGGCCTGACCCCACGGCAAGCGGAAAGCCTGCTAGGCTCGCGTCACGGCGGCCGACACAAGAGCCCGCCGACGCCCGGAGGACAGACGACCATGGCCCACGACGACGCCACGATGAACGCCCTGCTGGCCAAGCAGAAGGCCGCCCACCTGCGCGACGGCGCGCCCACCGCGCAGCAGCGGATCGCGCGGATCGACCGCTGCATCGGCCTGCTCATCGACAACCGCAAGGCCATCGAGGAGGCGCTCAACACCGACTTCGGCTCCCGCTCGCGGGAGGCCACCGCCTTCACCGACATCGCCGCCTCCATCGGGCCGCTGAAGCATGCCCGCGACAGCCTGACCAAGTGGATGAAGCCCGAGAAGCGCAAGACCACCCCGGCGATCCTGGGCCTGTTCGGCGCCAAGGCCGAGGTGCGCTTCCAGCCCAAGGGGGTGATCGGCATCATCAGCCCCTGGAACTTCCCGGTGAACCTGACCTTCGCGCCCCTGGCTGGGGTGTTGGCCGCCGGCAACCGGGCGATGATCAAGCCGTCGGAGTTCACGCCCGCGACCTCCGAACTGATGGCGGTGATGTTCTCCAGCGTCTTCTCCGACGAGGAGATCGCGGTGATCACCGGCGGGCCGGAGGTGGGGCAGGCCTTCTCGGAGCTGGCCTTCGACCACCTGATCTTCACCGGCGCCACGGCCATCGCCCGCCATGTGATGAAGGCCGCCTCGGCCAACCTCGTGCCCCTGACTCTGGAACTGGGCGGCAAGAGTCCGGTGATCCTGGGCAAGTCGGCCGACATGGCCACGGCCGCGGCGCGGGTGATGAACGGCAAGACGCTGAACGCCGGCCAGATCTGCCTGGCGCCCGACTACGTCATGGCCCCGCGCGACCAACTCGAGGACTTCATCGGCCACGCCCAGGGGGCGGTCGCCAAGATGTTCCCGACGATCCGCGACAATCCCGACTACACCGCCATCGTGGCGGATCGGCACTATGACCGCATCAAGGGCTATGTGGACGACGCCCGAGCCAAGGGCGCGCGGATCATCGAGATGAAGCCCGAGGGCGAGGACCTGAGCCAGCAGGAGCACCGGAAGATCGCGCCGACCCTGATCATCGACCCCACCGACGATATGAAGGTGATGCAGGAGGAAATCTTCGGCCCGGTCCTGCCGGTGAAGACCTATGGCGGGGTCGATGAGGCCATCGCCTACGTCAACGCCCACGACCGCCCGCTCGGCCTCTACTATTTCGGCGACGACGCGGCCGAGAAGGAAAAGGTGCTGAACGGCACCACGGCCGGCGGTGTGACCATCAACGATGTGGTCTTCCACGTGGCCCAGGAGGAACTGCCCTTCGGCGGCGTCGGGCCCTCCGGCATGGGCAGCTATCACGGGGTCGACGGTTTCCGCGAGTTCAGTCACCGCAAGGCCGTCTACACCCAGATCAAGAAGGACATCGGGCCCCTGGTGCAGATGCGCCCGCCCTACGGCCCCGGCATCCGCAAGTATCTCGACGGGGCGATGAAGCGCTAACCCCTGGGGGTCTTGAGGGACTGCAGCGCCCGTTCGTGGGCATAGGCGGCGACGTCGCTCAGCGCGGCCTGGAGGGCGACCCGCACGCTTTCCAGGCGCACCGCGCCCTGTTGCTCGGCCACCTCGCAGGCGTCGCCCAGCTGGAAGGCCCCGACGCCGCGCGCCGCGCCCTTGATGGTGTGGACCGCGTCGAGCCAGCCCTCGCTGGTGGAATCGAGCATCGCCGACCACAGATTGGCCTGCTCGCGGAACAGGGCCAGGACCTCGTCCACGACGCCCGTATCGCCGGCCGCGAAGTCTTCGAGGTACGCAAAATCCACCGCGCCGGTGAGGTCTCGCCTGGCCAAAAAATTCGTCCCCTTAGCCGCCTTGCTTTCAGCGAGGCTTCAAGTATGTTCCGCGCCCTTGCCGCTAGGCCCTCGCGGGCTTCGAACGGTACGGGTGCATAGCTCAGTTGGTAGAGCAGCTGACTCTTAATCAGCGGGTCGTAGGTTCGAATCCTACTGCACCCACCATTCTTTCAAAGACTTGGTGGTAGTTTGGTCCCCGGCACAATGCTGGTGGGTCCCACTGGGGTATCAGCCCGCCTCGCTGACCTTGAGGTCCGTCGGAAGATGGCTGCGACCTCGCAGACCAAGCGTGACATCTCGCTTAGGTGCCCGGCCGCATTGACGGCTGAGAGCCTTCAACCGAAGGTAGGGTCGGGCAGGGGAAAATTTTTACGCAGCGAGGTGTCGCCACGAACCACGCCACCTCAATACGTTAAATTGTATCATAAATTATGCGCATGAATACTTGGCCATCCCAAGATAGCGAAGGTATCGTTGAGATACGGCCGCGTCGTAATTCTGGGGCTGGGCGAATTCCGGCCGAATCTATCAGATTGTCTCTTGATTTAAATGCCGCAGGTGGTTCGGCGGTTCCTGATTTGTCCAAGAAGAGGGCATCTTTACTTAGTTCGGCGAGAGCCGCGGCAGCAAGCGTCAGCGCCGCATCTACATTGAAGCAGCGGGTCGATCTAACCCTTTCACTCCTGTCCGACCAACAACCCACGAAGTCGCTCGTCACCTTCGCCAGGGAGCTTGCAGCAGCCTCCCTCGAAGAGCAGCATTACTGGATCGGCACGTTTTATACCCTTCTGCTCTCTCAAAAAATACGGCGGCAGCAGGCTACATACTTCACGCCTCCCTACTTGGCTGAAGCGGTCCTAGACCTAGCCATATCGGCCGGATTTGACGTTCGTCAGCACCGTGTTCTCGACCCGGCTGCCGGTGGCGCTGCGTTTTTGTCGAACATCGCCGCGCGGGCATCCGCTGACGGCGTGGATGCGAAAGCGGCTGTAAGCCGCCTTCATGGGATCGAGATCGATGCGGGCCTGGCGCGGGTGTCGGAAGCCTTAGTCGGCGATCGCCTTGGTCTGTCCAAGGCACCCAAGCTGATCATCGTTGGAGACGCGCTTCTGCAGCGCACGCGGGAGCTCTACGACCTAGTCGTGGCCAACCCTCCCTACGGTCGAGTCACAGCCGCCGACCTTCCCGATGAACGCTGGAAGGAGATCGCCTACAGCGGCCACATCAATAAGTATGCGGTCTTCGCCGACCTTTGCATTCGCTACGCTAAGCCAGGTGGGCTTGTAGCCTTGGTATTGCCCTCAAGCTTCAGGTCTGGGCCGCTCTACGATCGGATGAGGTCATATCTCCGATCGCAAGGGCAAATACTCGCCATCGGTTTCGTGCCTGAACGGAAGAGCGTGTTCGCAGACGTTCAGCAGGACATTAGCGTCCTGCTCATTCGCAAAGGGGAGCCACATCCAGCCGCTGCACTCGTCGATTTCCCCGTCCTCAGCGCTGAGGCTGATGTTCAGGCGGCGCGTCTCCCACTTTCGGCCGTGAGCGGTGACCCTTGGCCGCTGCCGGCCACTGAGGCGGATCAGGTGGGCGGGGCAACTCTCGCAGACTATGGCGTCGAGGCGCGGTCGGGGTATTTCGTCTGGAACCGTGAAGGGCATCGCCTTCTGAAGCGTGCCCGCAGGACGGCATTTCCCCTGGTTTGGGCCGCAAACGTCAAGGCTGGCGAGCTTTGTCGGCCCGCCGGAAAAAAGAACGTCGGGACCGATTTCGTCGACTTCAAAGGACCGAGTACCGCGATCATCACGTCATCTGCTGCGGTCATGCAGCGTACGACGAATGACAAGCAGGCGCGACGGCTCATAGCGGCAGTCGTGGCCCCAGACGTGGTGGAAAAATGGGGCGGCTTTGTCACTGAGAACCACACCATCGTCCTCACCTGCGAGAGTGCCGACAACCTTGCCCTCGCCGTCCGGCTCCTGAACACGGCAGCGGCTGACGAAAGGTATCGCCGCGTTTCCGGCACCGCCGCCGTCTCGGTGAAGTTGCTGCGGGACCTCGATTTACCGCGACCGGCGATATTCCGAGAAGAGCTTCGTAGCCACACTGGCGACGCCGAAGGGGCCGCGCGCTCGGCCTACGCACGACCTAGTTTGTCGGGCGGTGCGAATGAATAGGCATCCAGGTTCGCGCGCACCAGGCTCCGACTTTGCGGACCGTCTCCAGCAACGGGGCGCGAATGACCTTCATCGCAAGAGGCTCGCTGCATCGATTGCCCAGCAGGCGCAGGAGCGTACAGCCGCACAGAATGCCGCTTCACAGAGGCATCAGCGCGACATCGACCACTACCTTAGCGCGGCGCAGGAAATCCCGCTCTACCAGGTTGGAGATTCAACTACCCGCAGCGTTTCAAACAACTACAGCGCTTTAATGCGCGCCGCGTTGCGCGCGATGAATGGCGGTGAGCCCGAGGTCTTGCTCTGTTGGCCCGCTCATCAACCCTGCCTCTCGGCGTTGGTCGCGCTCCTTGCGATTTGCGAAACGACCGCAGTGCCTCGTTATGTTGCCGACGTACAGGGAGCGAAGACGAAAATCGCAGAGCGGCCAACTGCTTTGCGGGCAATCCTTTATCCGTATGCGCGCACCGCCCACGCATTGGCGCGGGAAGTCCACGTAGACCGAAACGCCCTCGGCAAACTTCATATGCAGCACTTGTCGCGGTCCATCGGCGGCGATGACGACGCGGCACTCAAGGATTATCATCAGGTACTGACACGGGCCTCGAAAATCACTGGCCGGGGTAGTGACGGCAACGACTACGTTGAACTGACACATCCCATACTGGACGAGATTGTGCCTCACGGCACAGCGCTCTCTGGATGTGCGGCGAACGGCGAGCTGCTCTGGTACACGCGAACGAAAACAGACCTCAAAAAGCACAGCCGTTCGGGTGCGGCGGACAAGCCGGAGAGCGCCAAATTCTACCTCTTCGGTATCCGGGCTAACGATCCGCTTGAGCGGGAACTACGCGCGATCAAAACGGCGCCCGACATCGTTATCCTAGACCTTTCGAAGGCAGGAAGAGCGCGGTTCGGCTTTGACTGGCTTCCCGCAGCAAAAACTGCCGTCGAGAGCATCCGGGCCGCCTACCCCAAGACTGGAATCCTGGCGCTTACGGACGATCCCTGGACCTACGACGCGGTGCGGTTCGACCTTCTGGGGCGCAAGACACATCCGAAGCGGACCCACATGACACCCGCCGCCGGCCAAGCGCTGTTGATGCGCGATGAGGGCATTCTGGCATCTTCCAACGACGCCGGCGATGTGAGCTGGCGTGGAGCGGCGTCCATGGAAGTTGATGGCTTTGTCGGACAGCTGAGTGAGGTAATCGGATCGTTCAGAGCGATTGGAGCTAAACTTCGTGATCGCGGAAACCGGCTTGGCGCTGAGGCGGCCGGAGATGTTGTCGCGAAGCTTAGGCGATCAGCATGTCTCCCTGGAAGTCTTGCAGACTTCTCGTCTTTCCTTGAGCGCGAAGCCGGGGAAGCGATTGCAGCTGACAATCTGGCCGCCTACCGCATCGAGCCAGAAGTGGCCGCGCTTCTCGACGTTCGAAATGGTGCGTCGCTCGTCGCTGCGGATGAGCTTGAGAATGCCATTTCAAAGGCCCGCACTCTACTGGAGAAGGCCGAAACGGCGACGTCGATGTCCACTCTAGTCGAAGAGGCAGTCCTGCCCGCCGAGCGCGCCAGTTCGAGGACGGTCGTACTATTCCGAACCGAGGCGATGGCGGACTTCTGCGCGTATCTGCTCGGTCGTGACCATCCTAAGCTTCACGAGCGGCTCGAGAACGGGTTCGTACGCTTCACGACCAAACAGGGCTTTCTCGATCTAGCGGCGCTCGAACCTACGGTGAAAAACCACTACAAGCGCGCCGTTTTCGTCGCGCCAACGCGCCACACGATCCTTCAACTGCTCGCCCAGGTTTGGCTTCCTCACCAACTTTCCTTCCTTGCCGACGGCGACACGCTAAAGTTCGCGGCGCGGGATGCCGCGAGGCTGGCGGACCAGCTGCAGGAAGACGAACTAGTCCGCAGGCTACGAACCTTCTCTGCGAAAGCGGCCACTCGCCTCCGTGAGCTGGGCGACCATCAAGTTGAACTCGATCGAACGATCGCCCCAACGGAAGATGTCGAATTCCCTGCTGGCTCTATCATCGATCTAGCTGGTCCGAACCGGCGCACTGACACCACGCTCCTCGAACTCGTCATGGAAAACGGCCAGCGTATCATCGCGCGGCCTGGAACCCTGCTCGTCAGCAAGGATAGCGATCGTGCCGTGGCGCGCTTTGTTGAGGTCGCCGCGAAGGACGTACAGGCCGGCGACGAGCTCTGCGTGATCGGTCCAGCTTTCATCGAAAAAGCCCGCGGCCTGCTCAACCTCACTGCGGCGGCCGCCGAGGAAATTCGTGACTACCATCAGCTGGTCCTGCAGAAGTTCAACGCCCTGCCTGGTGGAAATCAAGGTGGACGCTTGCGCGAGCTTTGTCAGCGAATGAGCGCTCCAGACATCTTGCCGACGCGCGCGCATTACTGGATCGACTTGGAACGCGAAGCGCACAAACCGCTGTATGAGGTTATTCCTCACGCTCCGCAGGACGAGAACACTTTCCGGAGATTTACAGCCGCTCTTGAGATCGGGCCAACGATCACGAAGCGCTTCTGGATATGGGCGGTAATCGCCCAGCGTTCGAGTCGGCATCGTGCAGGAGCCGCATTCCACGATGCCTACCGAGGGATACTCACGGACCCGCACGCCGTGCTCGCTGAAAATCGCGAGCGCGACGCTGATATTCGGGCGCTTCGCGCTGTGTCTCATGAGTTCGTTGCCAGGGTAGCCAAAGTGCGGCCGGCAGGTGCCCGATGAACGGGCTCGGCGAGAGCGAACTGAGTGCGATAGATGTCGAACTCAAGGAAGCGGTCTGCGATGCAATCGTAAACACGATAGTCAACCGCGTCGCAGCGACCGACGACGAAGGCCAGTTCATCTACGGTCGGTCCCCACGCCGCGCAATCGTTTCGGGCCAGCTCCTGCCGCGCTTCGGCATGCAGGGTGAGGACGACACGTCTGACATCGCGATTGCCGCTCTCGGGATGGACTTCTACCTCGCGGCCGACTCGTCGGCGACGTTGCAGGCGGCACCGGCATTCTCGGTCTATGTGAGGATCTTGCCGACGTGGGATGACCTTGATCCGAAGCGGGGTCCGTTGGAGTTTGACTTCCGACTCAACGCCGATGTTCAACGCGAGATCGACGACGAGATTAAGAAGGCCCGCATTGCAGCCTTCATCGCTGCCGGCGTTGAAAAACCAGCTTGGCGAGCGATGGACGAAGCCGCCAGGGCCGAGATGCGGCAACGGCGCGCTAAGATACAAGAAGAGGTGCGCCTCGGCGCGTACGCAAGGCGGGGTATCCGGCTAAACGCCGACGATCTCAGTACGTTGGACGACGCGGTAGCGGTGGTCGAAGAAGTTCCTTCGGATGAGGCCGATCAGAACACACCCGAGGTTACAGAACCGCCTGTAGCACCCGTTGCCAAAATGGTTCGGGAAGGCCGAGAGATTCCCCACTCCCTGATTGATCCCTCTCCGATCCCGCCGAAGTGGCGGCGGCTTGATCTGAAGTTGCCCGTGTTTGAGTGGGCGGCCGATGCCGAAGGTCCGGCTCTTGGTTCGCTGATCGCCACGTACAATGAAAGACTCGCGGCTAGCGTCCGCGAACAACTTGCCGCCTGGCTCAACGGCGACGGCAAACAGGAGGCCTGGCGCAATCTACGCGTCAGACCCGAGCACGCCGAAAGCCGCGAGACTTGGGAAGCCTTCATCGCGGCTACCAGGGAAGTCGCGCCTGATCAATCGAGGCTAATTCCCGACCTTAGCTCCATCGTCCTGAAGGTAGAACGTCAGGTCGATTTCATCGACCGATCGCGGGTTTCATATCGCGTCCTCCTCGACAATCAGTGCCAGAAACTGAGGTCGGCCGACGCCGCGGTCCGATGCAACGCTGTTTTCGGCACCGGCCTCTCTGTTGCCCTGCCGAAGATCGCTCATCGCATGTTGCAGCTGGACCGCGTCGAACCTTCATACCGGTTCAGGCACTACCTCGAATATCCCGCCATCGGTCTCAACTGCGGCATCGATCTGAATGAGCAGGATGAACAGGTGCTCTTGTCGACGACGTGGGCACCACGTTTCGTCCAACCCCGCATCCGCCCCACCCAGGCGGATATCGAAACCCGCTTCGGCGAACTTGCCCGCGCCGACTTCAGGGCGGAAGATCTCGCCGGTCTACCCAAGGCCTATGTCGCCTGGATCGCAAACAACGAGGAGACCCTTAGGGACGCGGTTCGATCAGGCTTGAACGTCACGGAAGCAGACCGTGAAACAGAGCGCCTTAAACAGGACACGAAGGGCCAGAGGGACGAAGCCGACTTTATCGCAAAAGGTGTCGAGGTCCTTATCGAGTCCGCTGCAGCTGCAAAGGGCATTCCTTCCGCCGCCAATCCGGCAGAACGCGAGCGACTGGAACGGCGGGCAATCCCATGGCGCGCCTGGTGCATGACGAACGAGACATTCTTCAGGCGGGACCGCAACGACCCGAAACGCCGATGGCGATTATTCCAGCTGGCATTCATCCTGGCGCACATCCCGACGTTCGTCTCCCGCATGGACGAGTATCGGGATTTCTCTAACGCAAAGCTCGACGAGGACACTGCGAGCCTTCTGTATTTCCCGACCGGCGGCGGTAAGTCGGAGGCCTTCTATGGTGCCCTGCTTTTCGCGCTGTTCGTTGATCGGCTGCGAGGAAAGAACCGCGGAATCACAGCGATGATCCGCTATCCTCTCCGGCTGCTCACCCTCCAGCAAGCTCAACGCCTTCTCAAACTCCTGTCCTGGGCCGAGCTTGTTCGCAGGGAAAACAAGGCTGGGACTTGGCCGTTTGAAATGGGCTTCTGGGTCGGCTCGGCGAACACGCCGAACAGCTACAGCGGCATCCGCGCGGACGTTCCGCTGTTCGGTGATCCAGCTCGTCAGAATGACCTCTCGCTAGAAGAGGGCGCCCAGGCAAGCGAGGACGAGGCCGCCCGGGCCCGTCGCTATCGCGACATCCGCGACGCCTACAACAAGGTACCCGAATGCCCTATCTGCAAGCGGGCCACGGGTCTCCGCCGCTATGAATCAGATGGGCCTAGAGCGAAGCGCGCTGCGATCGTCTGCTTCAACGACGGGTGCGCCTGGAACACTGGCCATGGTGGCATTCGCCCCCTTCCTTTCCTCCTCACCGACGACACGATCTACGAACGCGCGCCGTCTATCGTCTTAGGCACCGTCGACAAGCTAGCGATGCTGGGCCAGCACACAAACACCGTTTCGCGTGTCCTCGGAATGTTCGGCTTAGCCCGCTGGATCGAACCTAGCGGCCATATCTTCGTGGAGCGGAATTCGGAGAAGTTGGCTGCTGGGCCGGAGGCCGACGGCTGTCAGCCAATTTTCCCCGCCTACCATCACGGAACACGCGTCTTTTCCGACCCGTTCCCCTCCCTCATCATTCAGGACGAGGCTCACCTTCTTGAGGAGAGTCTCGGCACGTTCAGTGGCCTCTTCGACACCCTGCTCGAGAACGTATTCGCGCGAATCGACGGGCTGGCGGGCGATGACCTCAACGTCGCACGGGTCTGGACTGGCGATGAATGGCGCGGCTTGCGTATGCCGAAGATCATTGCGGCTACTGCTACGATCTCGAACCCAGAGCGCCAGCTGGAGACGCTCTATCAGCGCCGGCCCCTTCGGTTCCCGTATCCTGGCCCCGACATTTACCGATCATTCTTCGCGGAGCCTGAAGCCCCACCCGAAGGCAATGCTGAGCGGATCGAACTCGCTTCTACGCTGCCCGCTCACCGTGCGCCTGAAGAGACCGCCCCATGGATGCGCCTCTACGTCTCACTGATGACGAACGACGCGACCCACACCGTTACAGCGGTCCACGTCCTGAGCGCCTTCCACACCATTATCACGAGGCTGTGGACATCCCTTCTTGATCCAGCCCTTCGCGCGGCAGCGATCGACGAACTGAAGGCCGCGATTCCGTCGACACAGGACGGACTTTGGCGACGCCGTGCGCTTGAACGTGCGCTCGCCGAAGGGCGCGAGTCCGACGTGATGGCTCTCGTCGACCTACATCGGATCGCTCTGGCTTATGTCACCAACAAGAAGGGTGGTGACCAGATCATGGACGCGCTGAGCGCTTCCGTGCAGCAGCATCACGGCCGCGCAGGTCTTCCGTTCGAGTCGTTCGACAGTCGCTTGATTTCCGGCGGCGTCGACATGAGGGCGATCCAGCAGGTGATGAACGACGCTGGCGTATCCTTTGACGGGAAGGACTACCCGCCTATCGCCCAGACGGTTCGCAACATCGTCGCGACGGCCGCTATAAGTCACGGCGTCGACGTCGACCGCTTCAACAGCATGTTCTTCGCGGGTCTTCCTTCAGACGTCGCAGAGTACATCCAAGCCTCCAGCCGCGTCGGTCGTACTCACGTCGGCTTCGTCATGCTCATTCCCACACCGCAAAGCCGCCGTGATCGTTATGTCGTCGAGACCCACGATATTTTCCATCGCTTCCTTGAGCGGATGATTGCTCCGCCTGCGGTGGAGCGTTGGGCCGAGAATGCTGTTCGACGGGTCTTGGCTTCGTATATCCAGTCCTGGGCGATGCTCCGCGAAGCCGAGGAATTCGCCCGCCTTCCAGACGACAGGAAAGCGACAATTCAAGCCGGTGACTCGCTCAGCCGGCTTCGACTACGAACCAACGACATGGTCCGGTTCCGCAATGAACTGGGAAGTTTCGCGCTGCGATCCGCAGGCTACGAGGGAAGGGGTGCCGGAAAGTTCGGCGAACCTCCCTATCGCGAACACTACGCGGGGATGGTCGATCACGAGATGGGCCGTTTCGCTGACTCGATGTCACGACAGTCGACCTCAGGTCGTCTGGCTGAGTATTGGGAAGGCGTGGATACGGTTTTTCAGAAGCCCATGACGTCGCTGCGCGACGTTGACGAAGCGGGCTATCTCGTTGCCTCCGGCTATGATCCGAGGGCGACCGGACGGAGCAAGCATGTCGATATCGGAGACCTGACCTCCGTCATGCGTGCAATACGGACCCAAAAAGGCGAAGCCGCTGAGACTGACGCGGATGCGGCGCGCAATGAGTGAACCTCGCGACAACTCCCCGGATCGCTATCGCCGCCCGACGACTATGGGGGGGCGTCGGACGAAGGACGATCTCCCGAAGCCGCCGGTCATGTCGCGTTCGCGGACCCAACTCGCCACCTCCTACGCCCCCGGCGTGCTCTTCACGTGGGAGGGGGGCAAAGGCATCTGCCGGTCAGTTCCTGTTGACCGTGAGCTGAAGGTCGATAGCACGACGCGCGCGCTAATCTTCGACAGCATGAGGGAGTTCATCTCCAACTGGCGGACACGCATCGCAGCTGCCATTCCAGAGGCGCTGGACGATCTTTCAATCGACCGATCCTTCTTCGACGCCTACAGCGGTCGGGTGCAGATCGACGCGGGGAAGTTCCGCACAGTAAGCCCTGATGTCGTCGGCTACGTTCCCTATCCGCTCATCTACCGCTGCGGGACTTGCGGCAGGGTTCGTGAATTCCAAAGCGTCGAAGAACAGGCTCGCTCGCCGCTGCCTAAGACTTGCCACGGACACCAGGCTCGGTGGACGCAGATCGACGTTGTCTACGTCCACTGGTCAGGGAATGTCGAGCCGCTTAGCCCTTTCAACTACAACCCCGACCCCAACACCGGCCAAGTGAACCAGATTCGTGTCTGCACATGTGGAAGCGACCGGTTCATCCTGCACAACAAGGCTCCGGTCTTCGCCGAATGGCGGTTCGTTTGCGAAGGCTGCAAGGAATCGCGGCCCCTCAAAAAGGCGGACCGCGAAGTTCTGGAGCGCCTCTACGGCGAGCAGCAAGCCGGCGGGCGGCAGTTCCAATACCTCGAAGTGAACATGATCCCGGTCTCGTATCGGGCCAATTCCGCCTTCTACCCGCAGCGCAGCTCATTCATAAAATTCAACGACTCCTCCGTCGTTGATCTGATGACGGGAGAGCGAACGAGCGACCTGCTGCGTACCCTCGCGCGCATCCACCGCATCCCATTCGATGAGCCCTCCCGTGATGAAGTCGCGACTGCGGTGAAAGTCTCGGGGCGGGAAGGCGAATGGCAAGAATTCGAAGACCTAGAGGGCCTTGCGGAACGCGCCGCATCTGCACCAGGTGGAGAGGCCAGATCGCGCCGCTATCTGGATCAAGCGGAGGCGATACGTGAACAGTGGTTCTCAGACGAGCTAGTCAGTCGAGGCAAACTAGCCAGCCCGACCTTGATGCAAGCCGTCCTCGCCCGTCAGACTTGGGCCAGACGCTTCGATCCCATCCGGCTTACGATCCAGCATGACGTCTTCGAACGAGAGCACATCGTCGATGCAATGACGCGGCACGCCGCCGTCGATGTGCTCAAGCCGGATATCACCCTCAGCGCAGTGGTGAACGAGCAGCAGGCCCTTGAGCGCTATCGGGGGGAAATCGGAGGCCTGCTTGAGCACTCTGGTATCGACCGGATGGTGCTGATCCGCGGCCTGCCGATCTGCGAATTCAGCTTTGGATTCACACGGGTCTCCTCGACCCCAATCTATCAGCGTGAACACAACGGCCAGTCTCTCGCGATGCCGGTGAGGTTGAACGCTTTCGATACCTTGCCGAACACGGGAGGTAAGCATCCGATCTACGTTACCGAGCAGAACAATGAAGCGCTGTATGTCAAACTCGACGAGGGGCGCGTGCGTCGCTGGCTTGAGCGCAACGGCATCGCAGACATGCCGGCTCCGGAAGTCAGCATCGGTCGCGCCTATCTAGAATCCTACGAAGATTTTGGGCCCTTCCTGGAGGCCTACAAGGATCGTGAGCGAGGCAGTTCGGACCGGCGACTTCCCGCGTATGTCTATCTGCTGCTGCACACCCTATCCCACCAGCTCATGCACTCGCTAGCCGAAGTCTCGGGGCTCGATCGCGACGGAATTGGCGAACACATCTTCCCCGCCGACCTCGCTTTCGTCGTCTACCGAAAGGGGATGACGCCAGACCTCGGAAATGTCTCAGCCATGTGGCGCAATCACGCGCTGGAATTCCTGCGCCGAAATATCGACCAACGGATGCTTCGCTGCGGGTCCGGTAGCCTGTGTGACGCGCGCGGCGGAGCATGCCCGGCTTGCGTCATGGTGAGCGAGGTGAGCTGCATCGCATCCAACCTCCTGCTGTCGCGCTCTGCTCTCAAGGGCGGATCAAAGCCCGAATGGGAAGCGGCTATCGCGCCTGACCTGATCGGCTATTTCGATCCGGTGTTGGACGAATGAGTCAGGACTCTCTTGTGTCGCCTGCGGCGACCGCCCGGTTCGTTGTCACGCTCCCTCCGGAACCAAGCAAACTTGGTGAGGCCCTGAGAAGTGACATTGCTTCGAAATTCTCGTCGCTCACCGACACGACCGACGCTTTCCGGCACCTCGCTATGAGGGCGAAGGTGCGGTTGGTCATTATGATCCCTTACATCGACGGGACCGGTGCAAAGTGGGCGCTCGAGCTGTTCGAACTGACCGATGCGACGGATCGCCTGCTCGTGCTGCGGGATGCAAGTCAACTTCTCGCCTGCGGCCTCGCAGGCCGTCGGCTGCAAAAGATTGCGACTGTTTACGACTATGCCCCTGAGGGGCGTCCTGAAGGAGATTCGGACGAAACCTTCCACGCGAAGATCGTCCTCGCTGACGGCGTCGCCGCCTATGTCGGATCAGCCAACCTGCTTTGGCGTTCCAAGGGCGCAAACCTTGAGTGCGGTATGTTGGTTGAAGGACCAGCCGTTAGAGCGATCAAAGTAGTGGTGGACGCGGTGATCTCCACGTTCTCCAAACCTTAAAATTGGCTGCTTGGGAACCTGCCTAGAGGCGAGTGGTCAATTTACAGCGGGCACAGGCTGCAAAACCCCCTTCTCAAGAAAATCCGGGCAGCTGGCGGTCGCCATACCAATCTCACCTGGTGTTCCTACGTCGAGTGCGTTGACGACCCCGTTGTTGATCATGATTAAGAACCACGTCTGGCCGCTATAGGCACCGTAGCGGTTCTTGCCGTTGATCAGACCGCACGTCCAAAAACCTGCGGTCGGCTTCCCAAACGTCGGCTTCAGTGTCCCGCTCTTAAACAGGTAGGGCCATTCAATCTTTGCCGCATCTGGATCAAACATTTGTTGGCGGATGGCTTGCTCGCCCGTGCGCACAGCCTCCGTTTGCGTGGGGCGAGCGCCCGCGTCGAGCGGGACAGTGTTCTTGTCGGCCGCAAAACAGTTCGCTGAATATACCAGCAATCCAGCTACCCCCAACAACAGGCCTGCCTTCTTTGTCATGGCCGTTTTCCTCACAGATCGAATGTGGCCGATGAGTGACATTTGTATTGAGCGCGGGAATCCGCGTCAAAGCGTTTGTCACTGATCGTCTGTAGACCGATAAGCGACATGCCCGGCTTCGTCGGCAGGTGGATATTCGCCTGCGCCTCGGCCGAAACATCAAAAGGCTCCGCACGGAGAAGGGCCTATCGCAGGAGGCGTACGCCCATGAGGCCGGACTCCACAGAACCTATGTGAGCGATATCGAGCGCGGATCGCGCAACCCTACGATCACGGTAGTCGAGAAGCTCGCAAAGCCCCTTGGTGTCACGGCTTCTGCACTACTCGACTAGCCGAGCAGCGGGCTTTCGCCTGCCTTAGCGCAAGGAATTTCGTAAAATCACCACGGTGAAGCAGCGAGAGACCGCATGGGCGGGATAGGCTCAGGACGACGATCCACAACCCACGAAGGGGTGGTCGAGGATGCACCGGCGCTCAGCATGCGTGATTTGCGCCGCCTGGGGCTCGTGAAGTCCGGCGAATGCGTCATCGATACGGTGCGCTGGTCCCAGAGGGGCCTCACCGTCACTGAAGCGCGTGTGCGTGTCGATTTATCGAACCCAGAGGCCGGAACGATCACGCTGACGGTGGTGGGGCAATCACGGGTGGCCCAGACCATCACCGTTGAGGGCGTGCCATGCCGCTATGGGGGGCATCGCTTCTATTTTACGTGTCCAGAGCAGGGGCGGCGGTGTGAGGTCCTATGTTGGCACGACGGTCGGTTCGCGTGCCGACAGGCCCACAGGCTGAGCTATGCGACCCAGGGCATGGATAAACTCGCGCGAGCGCGGAAACGACGATGTAAACTCAAAGCGCGCCTGGACGGCCAGGGCTTACAGCCGCGCGCACGTGGACGACACCGCTACGAGCTAGTCGACCGTCTTCGCTGGGCAACCATGACGGAACGAGCGCTGTTCGCGCAGTCCTTGCGGGGGCGGACGGGGCTTCTGGAATAGGTCTGGTCCCCACACGGTACCCCGCCGGCCCGTTCGGCAGCTCCAAGACCCGCAAAATCAATCTTCTGCGGAGCGGGGTGGTCTGTTTCTAAATCAGCGGATCGCAAATCGACGATTGCACTCGCCATCAAATGACTGGCCTCTCACCCAACGGAGCTGCACATGGGAATTCCGTACCGGTACTCGCTAGACCTACCCGAACGGTGCCTGCAGCTAATTCGAGACCTGTTGCCCGAGGCTGCCAAATCCTACGTGGCAGGCCAGGAGGACCTTGGTCCCCTAACCACGACTTTCTTGCTAGCCATGTCCGCGCCCATGATCACGCTGCCGGTGGAGCGACTGGAGCGCCACCTGTCTAACCTCGACGAGGGGTACGTTGACGACAGGTTCCTCGCGCCGCAGGAATCCGAAGCAATTAGGCAAACCCTCCGAAGGGACGCCCTGGGGCAAGCGCCGTTTTTTGAGGCTGGAACGTGGGCGTTCGCGAGCGTTTCGTACCGGCGGGGAGTGAACCTAGCGCGAGAAATCCCCGAAGAGGCGCTCACTGATCTCGCCAGCAAGGGTGGGCTCCTGGCAGCTGAACGAATGCCAGCGAGCCAGTGGGCAAGTTGCCTCCGGAATGCTCTTTCCCACGGCGGGGTCTTTTACTTGGATCACGAAGGACGACAAACTGTCGGTCGTAAGGCGGAGAAGCTGGCGTTCGGAAGCGGCAAATACACGCGCGGGTCCGACGAACTCGAGCGCCTGAATTTCGTTTCGATCGCGGAGGTCGACTATCTCCGCTTCCTTGAACGCTGGGTGGCCTGGCTGAAAGCGTCTGGGACTCATTCAGCGCTAGCTGCCGAGTAGACGAGTTAGTCGTCGTGAAACGGCTCAACCCAATGCGTGGCAAAATCGATCAATCGAAGCGAGCCATCGATCCGGACAGCGGCTGAAGCGTCTCGTGTGTAATGGATGCCTTGCTTCTCGAAGGCGCGACACGCTTCAACCCCACGCTCGCCGTACTCCGTAATCTTGTCGAAGCGCTCAGGCACGAAGTCCAGTTCGATAGCTAGATCGAGCTCGTAGAGCTGAGAAACGTCCGATCCGTTCCGATCGACCACGCCTGAAATTGAAGGGCACCCATAAAATCGAGGTGTCATCCCCACGAGGTCCGGCGCACTTTGAACGAGCTCATAGGCGTTGAATTCCGACTCGAAGACCTCGACCAAGTGCGCCCGATTTTTCCCCCGATAGAAAACCTTGATCGCCCTCAGACGCTCCTGATTGACGAACACCCGCGCATACGAACCGGTGTCGTATGAGGAGAAGGAGGTGCCGACTAGGAAGTGCGTATCAAGCATCGACTGGGAATTCTCCTGACACGGTCTCTGAAGCTCTCTTAGTGGTCTCGATAGTCAACAACAGGAGAGACCATCATGACGACTCCGATCGAAAACAAGGTGACGCTGATCGACCTCTGCAAGGAGTTGAAGATCGACCCGCGCGACGCACGTATGGTGCTGCGGCTTGCGAGCAAGAAGGCGAAGGAATTCCCCAACCTTTGCAAGGACCATGTGGCCCGGCAGCCGTGGGAATGGGCAACTGGATCGAAGGGCTTGGAGGAAGCGCGCACGGCGCTGACGGCCGCTCCCTCCACTTGATCTCCCCGGCAATTGGCCAGAACTCCCCTACAGGGACATTTTGGCCAGTTTCCAACTTCGGTGTTCGCTGACGACACCTAAATCCTGCGCCGCGCGCCGCAAAGTGCGTGCTGAGTGGCCGCGCTTCTCGCCCTCGGCCAACACGGCTTTGATTGGGCGCGCTTGACCCGCGAGCGCTCGCTTCAGGAAATCCTTGGCGTCGCTAATCACCGTATCTGGCCGGCCCGGCTTCCCCGGCTGACGCAAGAAATCGTCAGGCCCCAAGTCGCTTCCTCCTCGCCATGTGACCCGCGGCACTTTGCCCTTGGCCCGATCGCCGCCGGTCAACTCGTAGAGCTGCGTGCGGCCGCGTTCAGAAAGGTTGTGCTTGATGTGCACCATGGCGCGGACTCCTGGCTCCTCCGGGTGTTCCCCGATCAGCACAGCCGAGCGTGCGGAGGCGGTGATGTCGATCGACCCTAAGCCGCGAAAGATGGCCTTGTCCTTTTCGCCTTTTGTCAGATGGCGCAGCGCGATGATGGTGACGTTCTTTGCCTTCGCCAGTTCAGCTAAGCGCGCCATGAAGGGCCGGGTCTCGTTCGCCTTATTCATATCAATGCCGCCCTGCATGTAGGCCAGCAGCGGATCGAGGATCAGCAACTCGACCTGCTTGTCCGCGATGTGCTTCTCGATCCATCCCAGTGCCTCCTCTTCCAACCGGAAAAACTTGGTCGAGAAGGTGATCCGCTTTAAATCAGCGCCCATCCGCATGAGGCGACGAACGAGCGTAGTTTCCGGATCGTCCTCCGCGCTCATGAACAGCACGTTGCGAGGCTCGGATTCCTCTTGATCCGGCAGACCGCGCCCTGCCGATATCGCAGCGGCGATCTCGCAGAGGAGATAGGTCTTTCCGACGTTGGGATCGCCCTCCAAAAGATTGATCGCACCGCGAACGAAGAACGGCTCCCAGAGAAAGTCCACTTCTCGGGGTGTGACGTTGGACATCGCTTCGAAGAGGCCATCGTCTTCCGGGTTATACCGAGTGACACTGCGGACGATCTTGCCGACCTGAGTTTCCGAGAGCGGAGGCCGGCAATGCGCTTCGTTGACTGCCTGAAGCGCGGTGTCGATCACCTCGGCCTCAAACCCTTGGCGGCGAAAGGCTCCGGCCAAACTAGTCAGCCGATTGTCCCGGTGCCCCGCTGAGATGCCTCCTGTCTGCTGCGGTACGCGATCATCCTTCTTCCCGGCGTTGATTGCCTTGATCGCTGCGTGAGGCAGGTCCGCAATCGGGGCATCAAAAGCGTGCGACTTGTAACGCCCGCCCTCTGGATGAAGGCTCTCGGGCAGCAGGACATAACCGGAGACGATGAGGTCAAGTTTCGGCGAGAAGCCGATGCGGCTTCCCTTCACCTTCCCATGGTGCCTGAAGAACAGGTGGCGGCCGTCACGGGTTTGGGTTTGGCGTGTCGAGGGGAGCGGACCGAGCTTTGCGAGTGCGTCCTCGCCATCCGGTCCGTCGATGTCGATCACGAGGAACGGGGTCTCGCGCACGGTGGCAGCTAAATTGATCTTTGGGTCATCCAGCAACCAAGAACGCACCTGCGTCACGTCATCAGTGGCGCTCTTACTGCCTTGCGGTGAGAAGCGCGTGTCTGGACGCTTCGACTTTGGCTCGATGGCGATCACACCCATGCCTGCCGATATGGTGGCCCGTGCGACGTCCAGTTTGCGCACTGCGCGTGGTGAGAGGACTGAGCGCTTACCCACGACTTCGCTCCACGCCCAATGCCGCCGCAATCAACGTCACCATTGGTCGAATGTCGTCGACGCTCTTGCCCTCGATTGTGAGGACGACCTTCTTCACTTTCTTGCCCTTGGAAGTGCGCAGTTTGACAAGTGAAAGGCGGGGCATCATCGGTTTGCCCCCCGGGCAGCGCCCAGCAGACCAACATACTCGTCGATCTCGTTGGCGAGCCAAGCGACCGAGTGCGCACCAATGCGGACACGCCGTGGGAAGCGACCGAGGGCCTCTAGGCGAAGCAAAGTGCTATTTGAGATTTTGATGCCGCGCCGGCGCAAATCGGAACGGTCGTAAAGGAGCTGGTTCATGAAGCCTCCGTTGAGAAGGCCTGCATGAATAGTCCGTGGCTGGCAGGGTGCTACAATGTGCCGACCGGCGGCCGACCGGCATTCATGCGATCGTTCTTCAACCTCGTCCGAACCTCCAGAATGATCGCGTTTTCCTGCGACTTTCGAGGCCACTGATCGTCGGACAGGTGCTTTGCCTTGATGAAGGCGCGGACGTCATCGTGGGTGGCTTCGAGGTGGTGGGACGCGAAGAACTCCTCCACGGAGGTTCGGTATTCCGCATACATCCGCTTAGGTCCGCGCTTCACAGGGCGGGTGAAAGATCGGGAAATAAGGCGGCGAAGTTCACGGACATCCGCGACCGCAGGGTAAATTGCGCCAGAGGCCAGTTCGATCATTCCGGACGAGTCATCGGCGGGCTGCGGGTAGATGGTGGTTACCCAATGGCTGAACTGCTCTGGATATCGGACCCGATGTCCCTCCTGGTCGGTATAGACAAGGCTGAGCCAACCGTTCTCCAGCCACATGCGCATTATCTTCTCGGCAGCGCGACCGCGCTCCCACGCTGCAGGATCGGTTGAGCGCTGCCCGACTCTGATCGCCTTCGCTTCGTTGCCGTCCCATTCGGGTGATTGAGAACGCCCAATCATGTCGAAGGCCTCGACAAGCGGGACAAGGTTAGTCTTCGGTGGATTGTCCAAGCCCACTAAGAAAATCTCCCCACTTGTCCAGCGCCTCGCGCTTCTCAGTATCGTAGCCGTAGCGATTATAAACCGCCGCCACGCCAGAAATCGTGCCGCTGATGTGGTTCAGTACTTTCTCCACCACGTGAGGCGCTATGCCTGCCCGCGCCATGCCTGATGCTGCTGTGCGGCGCAGATCGTGGAAACGCCAGCTCGCGGTGCCGGAGGCTTCAGAAACGCGCTTCAACGCCTTGGTGAATCCACTGATCGGCGACTGCCGCGTGGTCGTGAAGACGTAGGGCGAGTTCGCGAACCGGGGCACGTCCTTAAGAATGCGGACGGCAAAGTCGCTGAGCGGCACCACATGGGGCTTACCGTTCTTGGCGTTGTCTGCTGGGATCACCCAGGTTCCGACTTCGAGGTCGACCTCGTTCCACCGCATCGCCGCAGTCTCGGCGCGCCGTTGGGCGGTCGCGAGCAGAAGCGGAACATAGTGCCGGAACGGGTAGGCCTCGTTGCTGCACGCGGCCAGCACCCGCTTAATCTCCTCGTCCTTCAGAACACGGTCTCGCGACTGTTCCTTGACGGGAGCCTTCAGGCCATTGATCGGGCTGACCTCCAGAATCCCCCGTTCTATGCACCAGCTGAACAGCTTGCGGACAGTGGCGAGAATCCGGTTCGCCTGATAGCCGGCCCCCCGCGCGATGGCCGCATCCAACGCCTCCAGCACGTCGGCGCGGTGGATTTCTCCTATCTCCATCTGACCACAGCGAGGGATGAGCTCGCGCTCCAGAACGCGTTCGGTCTCACGCCAGTTACGGTTCCTGGGTTTGGCGTACTGCTCGATAAACGAACGGCAGATCGCCTCAACGCGAAGATCAGGCTGACGCCGGCGGCTTTGCGGATCAATGCCGTCATCTACTTGACGAAGGGCAGCCATCGCCTTGGCGCGTGCTTCGGCCAGCGTGTAGCGGGGATAGACGCCGATGGTCTGGCGCTTCTGCTTCACGCCGTAGCGGTACTTGATCGTGAAGGTCTTCCGGCCCTCGGGAGAGACCCGGACGCTGAGGCCGGGACAGTGGAGATCGTGGACCTCATATCGCTGCGCCGCCGGTTTCAAGGCATCGAGGGTCTTGTCGGTAAGCGCCTTGCGCATGTGCCATCCAAAGCTGATGGCATTCCAATAATCACAAGTTTTCCGGCATCTCAAAGAAGAACTCTGAGCGACAACCTTCTGAAGCAGAAAGGTTTATCCTGACGTGGATTGCGATTTATGCGAGTGTGACCGGGGGGTCGTTCAGACCGCCTCCTCAGCGACGCACACGTACCAACCAGCGTCGTGTGCATTCTGGATTTCGGCTCTCACGAAATTACGTGACGCCGCGCCCGAACTTTCCAATCGATCTGTTACCCCACCTTCGCGGCGTCCATCCGGCGGGGAACACGGGGGTATCGGATGCCCAGAATTGTATGAATGGATATGCTAGGTCCTGATACGATATCAGCGAGCCAAAGACCCGCTGATTGAATGCCCGGGGAACGAAATGAAGCGATATAAAGCAATATAATCAGACATTTAGCCGCGCTCTTAATCAGCGGGTCGTAGGTTCGAATCCTACTGCACCCACCATTCGCTTGGTGGCCGGACTTTTCCAGACCTTCACGACATCGCCGCCGCTGCTTGCCGCGTGTGGAAACGTCATCATTGCTCACGCCGCAACTAGCGCGGAAGGTTCCCATACTCTATCTTCGAAACCACGACCCCGGCCCTGGTGGCTCAGGTGTTTGTTTTTCTTGAATTTAAGACTGAGGCCATTGAGATGACTACCGAGGCTGTGACCGCGATCGACAAGAAGGCCCTGCTGGCCAAGTACATCGCCGAGCGTGACAAGCGGCTGCGGGCCGACGGCAATTCGCAGTACCTGGAGGTGAAGGGAAACCTCTCCCACTATCTCGAAGATCCGTACACGCCCCGCGTGGAGCGCGCGCCGAAGACCGACCACGTCACCTTCGCCTTCGTGGGCGGTGGATTCGCCGGCCTGGTGACCGGGGCCCGCCTGGTGGAGCAGGGCGTCACCGACGTGCGTATCATCGAGAAAGGCGGCGACTTCGGCGGCACCTGGTACTGGAACCGTTATCCGGGCGCCCAGTGCGACACCGCCTCGATGATCTACATGCCGCTGCTCGAAGAAACCGGCCACATGCCCACCGAGAAGTACGCCCACGCTCCGGAAATCCTCGAGCAGTGCCAGCGGATCGGCACGCAGTATGGCCTCTATGAGAACGCGCTGTTCCACACCGAGGTCGAGGACCTGAGCTGGGACGCCGCCAACTCTCGCTGGGTGATCAAGACCAACCGCGGCGATGAATTCACCGCCAGCTTCATCGGCCTGGGCACCGGACCGCTGCACGTGCCGAAACTGCCGGGTATTCCGGGGATCGAGACCTTCAAGGGCCACTCGTTCCACACCAGCCGGTGGGATTACGACTATACCGGTGGCGATCCCAAGGGCGGCAAGATGGAGAAGCTCGCCGACAAGCGAGTGGCCATCATCGGCACCGGCGCGACCTCGGTCCAGGCCGTCCCGCATCTCGCCAAGGCCTGCAAGGACCTCTACGTCGTCCAGCGCACGCCCTCCTCGGTGGACGTGCGCGCCAACAAGCCCATCGATCCGGAATGGTTCGCCTCCATCTCCACCCCCGGCTGGCAGAAGCGCTGGCTGGAAAACTTCACCGCCAACCAAGCCGGCGGCAACGCCGAGGAGGACCTGGTGATGGACGGCTGGACCGACCTCTCGCGCCGCATCCGCGCCAAGATCTCGCAACTGCCCCGCGAGGACATGACCCCGCTGAAGATGCTGGCCGCCTATGAGGACTCAGATTTCGAGAAGATGGAGGAAATCCGCGCCCGCGCCGTCTCCATCGTCGAGGACCGCGACACCGCCGAGAAGCTGAAGGCCTGGTATCGTCAGCTCTGCAAGCGCCCGTGCTTCCACGACGCCTATCTGCAGGCCTTCAACGAACCCGCCGCTCACCTGATCGACACCGACGGCAAGGGCGTCGAGCGCATCACCGAAAAGGGCTTCGTGGTGGCCGGCGTCGAGTACGAGGTCGACTGCATCATCTACGCCTCGGGCTTCGAGGTCGGCACCGAGTACAAGCGCCGCGCGGGCTTCGACCTGACCGGCGTCGATGGCCTGAAACTGTCGGACGCCTGGGCGGAGGGCATGCAGTCCAAGCACGGCATCCACGTGCTCGGCTTCCCCAACGCCTTCTTCGTGCAGCCGACGCAAGGGGCGAACCTGATCTCCAACGTGCCGCACAACCTGACGGAATCGGGCCGCACCATTGCGCTGACGGTGAAGCACGCCCTCGACATGGGGGCCAAGGAAGTGGAAGTCACGCCCGAGGCGCAGAAGGCCTGGGTCGACCTGCTGCTGACCGGCGCCGGCCGCATGATGGGCGCTCCGGACTGCACGCCCGGCTACTACAACAACGAGGGCCAGAGCCCCGGCCCGGCGGCCAAGTACAATGTCGGCTACCCGCAGGGCGCCACGGCCTTCTTCCAGTACATCGAAGCCTGGCGGACGTCGGGGCAGTTCGAGGGGCTGAGTTTCAGGTAAACAACTCCCGTCATCCCGGACGCCGATAGGCGATCCGCGACCCAGGGGGATTGATCGCGGCCCTGGATCCCGGCTCTCCGCTGCGCTGCGGCCGGGATGACGTTGAGTTAGATCCCCGCGCCGTTGTCGAGCGCCTGCAGCGCCAGCTCGTGGGCCTCGGCCTCGGCGGTGATCCAGTTGATGAAGGCCTTCACCTGGGGCAGGCGGCCCTTGGCCTTGGGGTGGACGACGTAATAGGCGAAGTCCACGGCGGTCGAGATCTGCAGCGGTGAGACCAGGCGACCGGCGTCCAGGTCGGCCTGGGCCAGGGTGCGTTTGGCGAGCGCCACGCCACGACCGTTGGCGGCGGCCTCGATCACCATGCTGGACTGGTTGAAGCGGGGGCCCCGCGTGCCGTCGACGCCCTTCACCCCGCGGGCGGCCAGCCACATGGTCCAGTCGGGGCAGCTGTCGTCGGGCTCCGGCGAGCCGTCGTGCAGCAGGATGTGGCCGGTCAGGTCGGCGGGCGAGTTCAGCGGGTTGGCGGCCTGGAGCTCGGGGCTCAACACCGGCACCACGGTCTCGCCGATCAGCCGGCGGACCTCCAGGCCAGGATAGCGGCCTGCGCCATATCGGATGGCCACGTCCACCTCGCCGGCGGTGAGGTCCACAAGTTCCAGCCCGGCCGACAGCCAGACGTCCACCTGCGGATGCAGTTCCTCGAACTTGCCCAGCCTGGGAACCAGCCACTTGGCGGCGAAGGAGGGGGCGGCGGTCAGGGTCAGGCGACGGCCATCCACGGCGGCGGTCAGCATGGAGGCGGCCTCGGCCAGCCGGTCGAAGGCCTCGCGCAGGGCGGGCAGGGCGGTCTGGGCCGCGTCGGTCAGCAGCAGGCCCTTGGGCGTGCGCTTGAAGAGGGCCGCCCCCACATAGTCTTCGAGGTTTTGGATCTGCTGGCTCACCGCGCCAGGCGTCACCGACAGCTCGTCGGCGGCGCGCGAGAAGTTCAAGTGGCGGGCGGCGGCCTCAAACGCGCGAAGGGCGTTCAGTGGCGGCAACCTGCGGCGCGGCGCGTCGCGTTCCATGGAGTTTTCCTGACAGCCCCGGCAGAAGTCCTTGGCTTGCGAATTGGGCCCTCCGAGGCCAGTTTGCAAGCGTCCGGCGGTGTATAGGCCCTTTTCATCGGTGGACATCGGGCGGGGCGGGCGTGGAGCCCCTTCCGCCTCAAACCTCAAGTCTAGTCGTTAGAGAACCTAAAGCCCATGTCGCATCGCGCGCCCAAGGCCCCCACCGCCAACCGCCTGGTCGTTCTGGGCGGCGAGGGCGCGCGCGCGGCCGGATCGGTGTGGCTGGTGGGCGCGGGCCCCGGTGACCCGGAACTGCTGACCCTGAAGGCTTTCAAGGTGTTGGCGACCGCTGACGTGGTGGTTCACGACGGGCTGGTCAGCGACGAGATCCTGGATCTTGCGCCGGTCGCCGCGCGCCGCATCTCTGTGGCCAAGCGCAAGTCGCGGCACTCCTACGCGCAAGGTGAGATCAACAAGATGCTCGTCGCCTTCGCCCTGGAGGGCCTGACGGTCATCCGGCTGAAGGGGGGCGACCCGTTCATCTTCGGCCGTGGCGGCGAGGAGCTGGAAGCCTGCCGCGAGGCCGGCGTCGCCTGCCACGTGGTGCCTGGCGTCACCGCCGCCCTGGCCTCGGCGGCTAACGCCGGCGCGCCCCTGACCCATCGCGGCGCGGCCCAGGCGGTCACCTTCGTCACCGGCCATGCGGCCACGGGCGAGACCCCGGACCTGGATTGGGCGAGCCTGGCCAAGCCGAACCACACCGTGGTGATCTACATGGGCGTCTCCACCGCCGCCGAGATCGCCGAGCGCCTGACGGCCGCTGGCCGCGCGGGTTCGACCCCGGCCCTGATCGTCGAGAACGCCAGCCGCGCCGATGAGCGCCGCGTCGTCACCGATCTGGCCGGCCTGGCCGACGCCGCAGCGAATGTTTCCGGTCCCGCCCTGCTGATCGTGGGCGAGGCCATGGCCCTGGCTCAGGCGGGGACCGCACGGTTTGTCCAAAGTATCGAAGCTCGGGGTCTCGAGCGGGGAGTGGGATCATGAAGGCGCTGACCGCCAATCGACTGGACGACGGCGAGGTCGTTTTCTGGAAAACCGGACAGTGGGTGGAACGGCTCGCCGACGCCGAGTTGTTCGCCGACGACGCCAGCGGCGAGGCCGCCGAGGGCCGGGGCAAGTCCCAGCCCAACACCGTCATCGACGTCTATCTAATCGACCTGATCGAGAGCGAAGGCCTCTGGGCGCCGCTGAGCTATCGCGAGCGCATCCGGGCGCTCGGTCCGCCCAACCACCCGGGGCACGGCAAGCAGGCCGAAGGCGGAGCGGCCATCGAGGCCCTGATGCACGCCACCGGCGCCTCGCGGTCCACGGGCCGCGTCAACCTGATCAAGCGTAAGTAGGGCCGATGTATCAGTACGACACCATCGACAGGGAATTCCTCGCCGACCGGGCCGCGGAGTTCAAGGAACAGGTGGCCCGCCGCCTGGCCGGTGAGATCACCGAAGACCAGTTCAAGATGCTGCGCCTTCGCAACGGTTTGTATCTGCAGTTGCACGCCTACATGCTGCGGGTGGCCATCCCCTATGGCTCGCTGAACGCCACACAGCTGCGCAAGCTGGCCGATATCGGCCGCCGCTACGACAAGGGCTACGGCCACTTCACCACACGGACCAACCTGCAGTTCCACTGGATCAAGCTGCGGGAAACCCCGGCGATCCTGGAGGAACTGGCCACCGTCGACCTGCACGCCATCCAGACCAGCGGCAACTGCATCCGCAACGTCACCTCCGATCCCTATGCCGGCGCCACCGCCGAAGAGATCGACGACCCGCGCGTCTGGTCCGAGGCGATCCGCCAGTGGTCGATGCTGCACCCCGAGTTCAGCCACCTGCCGCGCAAATTCAAGTTCGCGGTCACCGCCTCGCCGAAGGACCGCACGGCGGCCCGCGTCCACGACATCGGCCTGGTGGTTCGCCGCGCCCGTGACGGCACGATGGGCTTTGAGGTGATCGTCGGCGGCGGGATGGGGCGCACGCCCTATGTCGGCCCGACCATCAAGGAATTCCTGCCGGCCAACCGGCTGTTCTCGTACCTGGACGCGACCCTGCGAGTCTACAACCGCCACGGTCGCCGGGACAACAGCTACAAGGCGCGCATCAAGATCCTGGTGGCGGCCCTGGGCGCCGACGAGTTCCGCCGTCAGGTCGAGGAAGAGTGGGAGAAGGTGGGTACGGGCGCCGACATGCCCGACACCGAGATCGCCCGCATCCGCGCGGCCTTCGCGCCCAAGACCTTCGACACCCTGGTGAACCGGTCGGAAGCCTTCGAGACCGCCAAGGCCGCCGATCCGGCTTTCGCGCGCTTCGCCCGCAACAACCTGAAACCCCACAAGCGGCCCGGCTACACCATCGTCGAGATCTCCCTGAAGGCGATCGGCGACACGCCCGGCGACGCCACTTCCGATCAGATGGACGTGGTGGCCGAGTTGGGCGAGCGCTACGGCCAGAACGATATCCGCATCACCCACGAGCAGAACCTGGTCCTGCCGCACGTGAAGCTGGACGACGCCCATGCGGTCTTTACGGCGCTTGCCGCCGCAGGCCTGGCGACACCGAACATCAATCTGATCACCGACATCATCGCCTGCCCGGGCCTTGACTACTGCGCCCTGGCCAATGCGCGGGCCATCCCGATCGCCCAGGACATCGCCCACCGCTTCGCTGATCAGGACCGTGCCGAGCTGGTGGGGGAGCTGAAGATCAAGATCAGCGGCTGCATCAACGCCTGCGGCCACCACCATGTCGGCCACATCGGCATCCTGGGCGTCGATAAGAAGGGTGAGGAGTTCTACCAGCTCACCCTGGGTGGCTCCGGGGCCGAGGACGCCGAGGTCGGCAAGATGTTGGGCCCGGCCCTGCCCGCCGACCGCGTGACCGACGCCATCGACACCATCGTGGAGGTCTATCTGCGCGAACGCGCCGACGGGGAGCGCTTCCTCGACACTTTCCGCCGCACGGGCGCGGCCCCCTTCAAGGAGGCTGTCTATGCCGAAGCTCATTAGGATCATCGACGGCCAGTTCGTTTCGGCCGACGACCCCTTCACCCACGTCGCCGATGACGAGGGCATGCCCCTGGGCGACGTGATCATCTCGCTGACCCGGTTCTCTGCGGAAGGCGACGCCCTGATCTCCCAGGGCCGCGCCGTGGGTGTGCGCATCGAGCCGGACGAGGAGGTCGAGGCGCTTGCCTATGACCTGCCCAAGCTGGCGGTGGTGGTCATCGCCTTCCCGAAATACCGCGACGGCCGCGGTTTCTCCTCAGCCCACCTCGTCCGCGAACGCTTCGGCTTCAAGGGCGAGATCCGCGCCGTGGGCGAGGTTCTCCGCGAGGAGGCCAACTTCCTCACCCGTTGCGGCTGCGACTCTTTCGAAACCGCCGACGGCTCGAGCCCGGAACAGTGGGCCCACGCCGCCAATCGTCATCGTCACGTCTATCAACGCGCCCCTGACGGCCGCACCCCGGCCTTCACCGAGCGTGCGGAGTCCTGAGTATGGCCTTTGATAACCTGGAACGTCCCAACGTCGCCCTGCGGCTCGACGCCGAACTGCGCCACGCCCACCCGGTGACGGTGCTGGAATCGGCCGTCGAGACCTTCGGCGACAAGCTGGCTCTGGTCTCGTCCTTCGGGGCGGAGTCGGCGGTGCTGCTGCACATGGTGTCCAGGATCAAGCCGGACATGCCGATCATGTTCCTCGACACCGGCATGCTGTTTGGCCAGACGCTGGACTACCGTCGCAACCTCGCCGCCAAGCTGGGCCTGACCGACGTGCGCGATCTGCGGCCGCTCTATACCGACCTGGCCACCGTCGATCCCAAGGCCAACCTCTGGCAGACCGACACCGACGCCTGCTGCAACATCCGCAAGGTGATCCCGCTCGACAGCGCCTTGAAGGACTTCGACGCCTGGATCACCGGCCGCAAACGCTTCCACGGCGGCGACCGCCTGTCCCTGCCGGTGGTGGAGCCGTCCGATGGCCAGGTGAAGTTCAATCCCCTGGCCAACTGGGGCAAGACCGAACTCGACGCCTATATGGCGCAGCATGATCTGCCGGCCCACCCGCTGGTGGCCCAGGGCTTCCCCTCCATCGGCTGCTGGCCCTGCACCAAGGCCGTGGAGGAGGGTGAGGATGTGCGCGCCGGTCGCTGGGCGGGTTCCGAAAAGACCGAATGCGGCATACATGTCGCCCGCGCGCCCGACGCCGTGACGAACGTCGGCGGCGATATCTAGTCCGCGACCTAAAAACTTAAGCAGACCGATCATGACCGATGTGACCGCCGCCGCCCCGGCCAAGAAGGCCGGCGCCTTCCTCTATGAGACCGTGACCTGGGTCCAGCACTGGACCGACAGCCTGTTCTCGTTCCGCACCACCCGCGATCCGGCCTTCCGTTTCCAGAGCGGGCAGTTCGTGATGGTGGGCTTGGAGGTCGACGGCAAGCCGCTGCTGCGCGCCTATTCCATCGCCTCGCCGTCCTGGCACGACGAGCTGGAGTTCTATTCCATCAAGGTAGAGAGCGGGCCGCTCACCTCGCGCCTGCAGAAGATCACGGTGGGCGACAAGGTGCTGATCGGCAAGAAGCCCACCGGCACCCTTGTGCTGGACGGCCTGAAGCCCGGCAAGCGGCTCTACATGCTGGGCACCGGAACAGGCCTGGCCCCCTGGCTCAGCCTCGCCCGCGATCCGGAGGTCTATGACCGCTTCGACGAGGTGATCGTCACCCACACCGTGCGCAATGTGGCCGATCTGAACTATCGCGAGCTGTTTGAGACCGAACTGCCGCAGGATGAAATCCTGGGCGAGATCGTCGCGCCCAAGCTGCGCTATTACCCCACCGTCACCCGCGAGCCGTTCAAGCACCAGGGCCGGATCACCGACCTGATCGCCTCCGGCAAGATCTTCGAGGACCTGGGTCTTCCACCGCTCGACCCGGCGGTCGACCGCCTGATGCTTTGCGGCGGCCCCTCGGTCTTGGCTGACCTGAAGACCCTGCTGGAAGCCCGCGGCTATGTGGAAGGCTCGCTGGCCAGTCCCGGCGACTACGTGCTTGAGCGGGCCTTCGTCGAGACGTGATCTCTCCTCCCTGACGGGAAGGCTGGGCCTCAGCTCGGGGGGCAGCCCTTGAACTGGCCGGCCTTCTTCACCGTCAGGTGGGACAGGTTCAGCGGCCGCAGGGGCTTCATCGAGCCGGAGCCGGACCCCGTGAACAGGTCGATCCGCTGGCCCTTGATCGCGCCGCCGACGTCGGAGGCGTACCAATAGCCATCATGCGCCGAACCGTCGGGCATCGAGAGTCCGACCGTCTCCTTGATGAACAGGATCGTGCGGCGCGGGATCAGGCTTTTGTCGATGGCGGCGGTGCGCATGGCCACCACCTTGCAGCCGAGTGAGTCCAGCCCGCCCACACCCTTGGCCCCGGCATGATAGAGGGTGGCGCGCAGGCGGTAGTCCGCCGAGCCGGGCACAGTGCCGGTCAGAGCGTTCATCAGAAGATCCCCGATGGGGTCGGAAGGAGCGGCGTGCGCTCCACCTCCGAAAGCCAGAAGGGGAAGGGCGGCCAGGGCGGCGAGGTGGCGTCCCATATGGGGATCCTACGTCGTTGATCTGTCAGCGAGGGCCTGAGTAGCGGGACTCCGACATCAGGGCAACCCCGGGAATAGCCTGGGTCGCAAAACCCCGTGGACAGCATCCATTGCGCCTGTGGACCTTTGGTCTATGAAGCCGCCTGCAACAACAGGGTTACGGCGCATGCGCATCTTTGGCGACTCGATCTCGGGCAACTGCTTGAAGGTGAAGTGGACGGCCGATCATCTCGGCCTGACCTATGACTGGGTCGAGACCGATGTCCTGAAGGCCGCCACCCGCACCGCGGAATTCCTGGCCATGAACCCCGCAGGACAGGTCCCTGCCATAATCTTGGAGGGCGGTCGGCCGTTGGCGCAGTCCAACGCCATCATCCTGTATCTGGCCGAGGGCTCGGCCCTGATCCCGGCCGACGCCTATGAACGGGCGCGGATGCTGGAGTGGATGTTCTGGGAACAGTACAGCCACGAACCGTATGTGGCGGTGGCCCGCTTCCAGGTGCGCTTCCAGGGCAAGTCGGTGGCGGATCTGGAGCCCCGCATTGTCGAGCGCGGCAAGGCGGCCCTGCGGCGGATCGAGGACGGCCTGGCGGCCTCGTCCTTCCTGGTAGGCGACCATGTCAGCCTCGCCGATGTCGCCCTGGTGGCCTATACGCGGGAAGCCGAGGACGGTGGCTTCCGCCTCGCGGACTATCCGAAGGTGCAGGCCTGGATCGGGCGAGTTGAAAAGGCGCTCAAGATCATCTAGCCGGCTTGCCTTCGGCGGGGGTGGGCTTCAAATCGGAGGCATGAAACGTCTTGCCCTGAACCTCGTCGCCGTCCTGCTCGTCGCCACCCCGGCCCCGGCCCTGGCCTGGAGCAACCACGGCCACCGCATGATCGGTCAGGAGGCGGCCCGAGCGCTGCCTGACACCTTGCCGTCCTTCGTGCGTGGACCGGCTGGAATCGCGGCGATCGGTGAACTGTCCCGGGAACCAGACCGGTCCAAGGGGTCGGGCAAGATCCACGACAGCAACCGTGATCCCGCCCACTTCGTCGACTACGAGGAGGACGGTCGCATCCTGGGCGGTCCGCGCCTGGACGCCCTGCCGCCCACCCGCGCTCTGTACGAGGCCGCGCTGCAGGCCGCGGGTCAGGACAGCTGGAAGGCGGGCTATCTGCCCTACGCCATCGTCGACCAGTACCAGCAACTGGTGACCGATTTCGGGTATTGGCGCATGGCGATGGCCGCCGAACCGCGCGAGAAGGACGCGACCCGCAAGGCTTGGCTGCAGGCCGATCGCCTGCGCCGTGAACAGCAGGCGCTGATGACCATCGGCTATCTGGGTCACTATGTGGGTGACGGGGCCCAACCCCTGCATGTCAGCGCCCACTACAACGGCTGGGGCGCCTACCCCAATCCGCAGGGCTATAGCGCGGCCAGGGTCCACGGGCCCTTCGAGGATGTTTTTGCGCCCAGGTACGTGACCACCGAGATGATCCGATCGGGCATGCCGGGGGCCACATCTTGCAACTGCGCCATCGAGGCGCGAGTGGCTGCCTATCTGCTGGTGAGCGGTCAGCAGGTGGTGCCGTTCTATGAACTTGAGAAGGCCGGTGGCTTCGCGCCCGCCGATCCCCGGGGCGTCGAATTCGCGCGGACCCGAATGGCTGCCGGCGCTGCGGAGCTGCGTGACCTGATCGCGCTTGCCTGGATCGACAGCGCCAAGACCAAGATCGGCTGGCCTCCCGCCAGCGTCGCCGAGGTGATCAGTGGAAAGGTCGATCCCTATCCTTCACTGTACGGCAAGCTGACAGACTAAGCGGCGGTCTTCTTCCGCGCCGGGGCCTTGGCCACGGGCTTCGCGCGTTTGGCGCTGCCCTTGCTGGCATGCAGCGAGGGCAGCTCACCGCTACGGCCGCGCTTCTTGGCCTCCATCCGCAGCTCGGTGGCGTTCTTGTCGCACTCAGCCAGGATCGCCTCCAGTTCCTCGTCGCTGAGGTTCTCGATGCCGATAAATCCGTTCTCGCCGTCCGAGACGCGGATCAGCTCATCGAGCTTGGCGTGCAGGGCGTTGCTGTCGCGGTTCTGGGTATTCTGAATCAGGAACACCATCAGGAAGGTGATGATGGTTGTGGAGGTGTTGATCACCAACTGCCAGGTGTCTGAGAAACCGAACAGGGGACCCGACAGCGCCCAAAGGATCACCAGGCCGCAGCAGACGGCGAAGACCACCGGGCGACCGGTCCATTTGGACACCGCCGTGGAGAACTTGGTGAAGAAAGCCGTGTACCCGGACATGCATACGCTCCAGCCCGCATTGCGCGGCGCAGCCTGAACGGATAGTCGGACGCGCGAGTTCCGGACCGCCGAGGAGCGCCCATGTCCCTAGCTGAAGTCATCGATACCAAGGCCCTGGCCCAGGCGGTGCGCGCCCAGGCCGCCGGCGAGGTGGCCCAACTGAAGGCCGAGCATGGCATCCAACCTGGCCTGGCGGTGGTGCTCGTGGGCGAGGATCCGGCCAGTCAGGTCTATGTCCGCTCCAAGGGCGAGCAATCCCGCGAAGCCGGGATGCATTCCGAGACTCATCTGCTGCCGGCCGACACCGCTCAGGAGGACTTGCTTGCCCTGGTGGAACAGCTGAACGAAGACCCCAAGATCCATGGCATTCTTGTTCAGATGCCGCTGCCCCGGCACATCAACGAGAAGATGATCCTGGCCGCCATCGACCCCAACAAGGACGTCGACGGACTGCACGTCGTGAACGCGGGCCTGCTGGCCAGCGGCATGCCCGCGCTCATTCCCTGCACGCCCCTCGGCTGCATGCTGGTGCTGCGTCAAACCCTCGGCGATCTGGCCGGCAAGCGCGCCGTGGTTGTGGGCCGCTCGGTTCTGGTGGGCCGCCCCATCGCTCAGTTGCTGCTGCAGGCCGACTGCACCGTGACAATCGCCCACTCGCGTACCGTGGACCTGCCCGGCGTCTGCCGTGAGGCCGACATCCTGGTGGCCGCCGTGGGTCGCCCGCAGATGATCAAGGGGGATTGGATTAAGCCGGGAGCAACAGTGATCGATGTCGGCATCAACCGCGTGCCGTTCCGCGATCCGGTCAAGGCCGCGGCCGGCAAGACCAAGCTTGTCGGGGACGTGGCTTTCAAGGAGGCCGAGAAAGTCGCCGCCTACATCACCCCGGTTCCCGGCGGCATCGGCCCGATGACCGTCGCCTGCTTGCTGGCCAACACCGTGACGGCGGCCAAGCGCATCAATGGCCTGGACGGCTAGGGCAGAGCGTTCCTAACGGTCTGCCGTGCTGCTGGCCGTCCACGCGACGAGGTCGCTCAGCACCTGGCTGGTGGCGGCGTTGAAGGCGCCGACGATGGCGCCCTGGCGATCCTCGCCGGCCTGAACCCTCTCCGTGAAGGTGCGCTCGGCGGCGACGGTCCGGTCGCCCGAACGGGTCAGGGTCGCGTGCACGGTCACCAGCACTTGGGGGCGGGCCTTGGGCGAGGTGTAGACGACCTCGAAATCCGTGACGTCGAGCTTCAGGATGTGGTTCGATTGGCCGATCTCGCCGCGGCTGATCAGGCGGACGGCGCTGTTTTCCCGGTCGAAGGCCCCGTTCACGGCCTCCTCGAACAACACCGAGGCCGGGGAGGCCCAGCGAGCCTCAGCGATATAGGCCACGTCGCTGGCTCCGGTGACCGTCATGATCCGATCGCCGGCCGCAGCCTTCACGAAGCTGCTGGAGAGCTTCAGGACGCCCACCGACCGCGACACCGTCGCGTCAGAGGCCTCGGTCGGCGCGGTGTATGCGAACTGATAGAGTTGGGCCGGCTTGCTCTTGGGGAAGAGCGAGATGCAGCCGGACAAGGCCACGGCGGTCAGGGCCACGGCCGAGAGCCGGATCAGGCGCTGCAGGCGGGTCATGGCTTCACCTCGATTTCCTTGGCGGCCGGCTTGCTGACGGCGCCGCGGGGATTGGTCTGGATTTCATTGGCCAGGCGCTCCAGCGCCTCGGCGGTGGACTGCAGTTGCACGGCCGCAGCGGTCAGCTGCGGCAGGCCGGTGGTGGCGAAGTCGCTGGTGGGCCCCTCCAGCTTGCCCATGATCTGCCGCAGGTCCTTGGCGGCCGCCTTGGCCTCCTCGGCGGCGTCGGCAACGTTCTTCATGGTCCGCTTGCCGTCACCATCCACTAGATTCTGGCTCGACTGGCCAAGTTGAGCGATGGACTGGGCTGCGGAGTCGATGCTCTGAAGGGCCTTCTGGGCGTCGGCGATCACCGCCTTTCGCTCGCGCAGTTCGGCGGTCACCGCCTGGGTGTCGCTGAGCGCGGCGGAGAAGATTTTCACGTTCTGGTCTGACAGCACCTTGTTGACCCGGTCCAGGGCCTCGACGGTTCGGCTCAGCACCGTTCCGCCGCCTTCAAGGAGGTCCGAAAGAGTGCTGCGTTGGCTGCGGATCACCGGCACCTTGCCCTCGGCGGTGACATCCTGCAGCAGCGGCTTGGATGGCGTTCCGGCGCTGATCTGCACGTAGTTCACACCTGTGATGCCCTGAGGCTCCAGGGTAGCCACGGAGTCGATACGGATCGGCACGTCGGAGGTCACGCGCGCGCGCGCGACCACGTTCTTTGGATTGTCTCGCGCCAGCTCGATCTTGGTGACCTCGCCCACCTTAATGCCGTTGAACCGCACTTCACCGCCCTGGGTCAGGCCGTTGATGGGTCCCTGGAACACGATGTCGTAGAGTTGGTAATCGCGGCTGAACTGGACCTTGGCCAGCCAGACGCCAAAGATCACCATGCCCAGGAACAGGATCAGGGTCGAAAGGCCCACCAGGGCGTAGTTGGCGTCTTTTTCCATCAGCCTACCGTCTTGGATCTCTTCGCCGAGTCCGTCGCGGCGCGGCCGCGGGGTCCCAGGAAATACTCACGAATCCACGGATGATCGGACTTCTCGAGGTCCTTCACCGGGGCGTTGGCCACCACCTGTTTGTCAGCCAGCACGGCCACGCGATCGGTGATCGCATAGAGGCTGTCCAGGTCGTGGGTGATCATGAAGACCGTCAGATCCAGACTGTCCGACAGGTCCTTGATCAGTTCGTCGAACGCTGCAGCGCCAATGGGATCGAGGCCGGCTGTGGGTTCGTCGAGGAACAGCAGTTCGGGGTCCAGGGCGAGCGCCCGGGCCAGCCCCGCGCGCTTGCGCATGCCGCCTGAGAGCTCGGAGGGTTTCAGGTTGGCGGCTTCGGGCTGCAGACCCACTAGGGCGATCTTCAGCTCAGCCAGCTCCATGATCACCCGTTTTGGCATGTTGGTGTGTTCGTACATGGGCGCCGCCACGTTCTCGCGCACGGTCAGGTTGGAGAACAGGGCGCCCTGCTGAAACATCACACCCCAGCTGCGCTCGACGGCCGACCACTTGCGGCGCGAGGCGTTCTGGATGTTCTGGCCAAACACTTGGACCGTGCCTCCGTCGGGAGACTTCAGGCCGATGATGGTGTTGAGCAGCACCGACTTCCCCGTGCCGGATCCGCCCACGACCCCCTGCACGTCGCCGCGCTGGACCACCAGGTCCAGGTCGTCGTGGATGACGTTGTCGCCGAACCGCGACACCAGACCCTTCACCACAATAGCGGGCCCGGTTTCGGGCAGTTCGTCCTCCGTCAGGACCTGATCTTCGGCCTCGACGCTCAAATGTTGAACTCCATATAGACCAGCGCGAACACGGCATCGATCAGGATGATGGCGAAGATGGCGTGCACCACCGCCGCCGTGACACGCCGCCCGAGGGACTCGACGTCACCGCCGACCTCAAGGCCCTGGCGGCAGCCGATCCCGGCGATCACCGCAGCCATCACGGGCGCCTTGGAAAGCCCGATCCAGAACTGACTGATGCCCACATTGTCGACGATGCGCTGGAGGAAGAACGACGGCCCCAGGTCGAGCACCGACCAGGTGATCAGCAGGCCGCCCGCCAGCCCCGCCAGCGTGGCCACGAAGGTGAGCAGCGGAATGGTGAAAAGCAGGGCCGCGAACCGGGGGAAGACCAGAGCTTCGAAGGGATCGACTCCCATGACCTTCATGGCGTCTATCTCCTGGTTCATCTTCATCGAACCGAGTTCGGCGGCGAACGAGGAGGCGGAGCGCCCTGCCAGCAGCACGGCGGTGATCAGGATGTTGAATTCGCGCAGCACGGCGATGCCGATAAGCTCGACGGCGAACACCTCGGCTCCGAACTGACGCAACATGTTGGCGCCTAGCAGACCCACCACCGCGCCGATGAAGAAGGTGGTGGTGGCGACGATCGGAATGGCGTCAAGGCCCGCGCGCTCGGCGAGCGACACACAGGCGGCCCAGCGGATACGACGGGGATTGAGGATCGCCCGGAACAGCACCACCAGCAGATGACCGGCGAACACCAGGGTGTCGAAGATTTCCTGGGCCAGATCGACGACGCCCTTGCCGATGCGAATGGTCAGCTCGTGGAAGCCGCGGGGCTTGGCCTTGGGCGCCGGTTTGGGCAGGGCCGCATGGCTGACCAACTCGATCAGGCGCTGGGTTTCGGGCCGTGCCTTTACTCGGGCGGCATCGTATTTGTCGCCCGACGCCTGGATGACGGCATAGGCTCCGGCGGTGTCCATGCGGCCAATCTTGGTGAGATCGAGCTCCACGGCGCTGCGGCCGGACAACTCGTCGCGCAGGCCGCTGGCGGCCGGCCCGATCTGGCCAGCGGTCCAGTCGCCGGTCAGCTCTATGACACCCTGGTGGCGGGCATCCTTGACGGTGAAGTCGGCCGGTCGTTCCATAGACTGGTTGGTCTGCGCCTTCCTGGAGCGGCTCACTCGGATATTGAGTCGAGCCTGGATCAGATGCTGAGCCTAGCAGAGCCCACCCCACACGCCGAACGCCTTATGGCGCCGGTTGTTCCGTTGCTCCGCGGGAGATCGCGGGTCCGCTCGCGCTCTGGTGATCGCCGAATACGCGCGAAGCCTATCTTTTGCCCAATTCGGTCGGGTATCAGGGGGCGATGTTCAGTCGTCCAGCTGCCGGGAGCGTCCCGTTGACCCGCCAGATCGATTTCGCCGGCAAGTCCGGTTCGGTCTACCGCTACTCCTCCCTGGAAGAGGAGCGCACCTTGCCGCCGGTCGGCGCCAACTATGTCATCGCCCAGGTGACGCCCAAGGGCGCGAACATCCTCTATGCCGGCGAGACCGAGTGCCTGTCGGCTCGCGACTGGCAGGCTGCTCTGGATGAGGCTCACGCCCGCTATGGCGTCACCGAGGTGCTGACGCGCCTGAACGTGCGTGGGGCGGTCCGCAAAGCCGAGCGCGAGGACCTGATCGAGGAACACAGTCCGCCGATGAACGCTGACTAGCTCGCCGCCTCGCCGTCCGTCATCCTGGTGTCATGGCATGGGCGATCGTGATCTTCGGGGCGGCGGTCTGGCCTGACGGCGGACCAAGCCCCGCTCTGCGTCGGCGCGTCGCGTATGGCCGACAGGCAGCCTTGGACGATCCTCATGCTTTGATTTTCTGCTCCGGCGGGGTCGGGCGATACGGGCCCTCGGAAGCCAGCCTCATGGCCGACTTGCTGATCGAGGCGGGAATCGCGCCCACGCGCATCGCCCTCGATCAGCGTAGCCGCGACACAATGGAAAATGTCGTCGCGGCCGCCGCGTTCATCCGCGCTGAGGGCCTGGAGGGCGCAGTGGTTTGCACCGACGGCTATCATGCGCCCCGCTGCCGCATGCTGCTGCGCGCCCTGGGCGTCGCCAGCCGGACCGGGCCGATCAGCAAGGGGTACGTTGGAACCCGCTCCCACCGGCTGCGGATGGTGGCGCGCGAGGTGCTGGCCTATCCCTATGACTGGGCGCTGACGCGGATCGCCCGACGCTAGCCCGCGATGGCGGCGATGTCCTGAACAGCGGCGAAGGTGAGCTTGGGGTTGTGGGCGATCAGGCTCTCCGGGGTCGAATAGCCCCAGGTCACCGCGCCAAAGTCGATCCCGGCCTTGTCGGCGGCCCGCGCGTCGCGGTCCTCATCGCCGATGCAGATGGTGTTGGCCTTGGTCATGGACAGCTTGCGCAGCACCCGGCGGAATTTCCGCGCCTTGCCGAACAGCGAGGCGCCGCAGTCGAAGTGAACAAACAGATCCGCCAGCTCAGGCCCCAGGCCGATGCGCACGCTGGCTTCCGTGTCGGAACTCACCAACGCCAGGATCACCCCCTTGGCATGCAACTCCCGCAGCAACTCGGGAATGCCTGGGAACAACGGGATGCCGGAAGAGGCCTGCTTCTTCATCGCCCGGAAATCCTTGGCGATCCGCGCCAGCTTCCAGGTGGAAACACCCACGCTCTTCATGATCACGCGCGCGCTGGCCCCGCGTAGCGATTCCCGCTCCTCGGCGTCGATGGACCGGAATTTATGCCGGACCGCCATGTGATCGAGGACGCTGGTGAACCACGGATAGGAATCCGCGAGCGTGCCGTCGAAGTCGAATATTGCGAGTCGATAAACCACGACAGGTTCGTAGCCCGTGGCGCGCGGCGCTGGAAGGGTGAACCCCGGGGAAGCCTGCATCTGATGCATCCGCAGGGCATGCGCCCCTCACTGTCGCCTTGCTGTCGGCTGAACGTCGGTGTGCTGTCGCCAAGTTGACGGGTTGCTGACGTGGCGGCGGAATGGCGCGTCGGTCCAGGTTTGGAGCGATCTTGAAGGAGGACGCACATGTTGATCCAGAAGCTGCGGCTGCAACGGGGTTGGTCCCAGGAACAGCTGGCGGAAGTCTCCGGTCTCAGCGTGCGCACCGTTCAGCGTCTTGAGCGCGGCCAACCCGGCAGTCTTGAGTCGATGAAGGCCCTGGCGGCCGTCTTCGAGATTGATCTCAACCGCCTCAAGGAGCCTTCCATGGACGCCCGACAATCCGAAATCCGACCCGACGAAGCCCTGGCCCTCGCCCACGTCCGCAAGGTGAAGGGCTTCTACATTCACCTGACCCAGTACCTGATCGTCATCCCCATTCTCGCAGGCGTCAATCTGGTGGGGTACTCCCAGTACCTCTGGTTCGTCTGGCCCGCCCTGGGCTGGGGCCTGGGGGTCCTGGCCCACGGCGCCTCGGTGTTCGGGTTCGTCCCGTTCCTCGACGGCGGCTGGGAGCGGCGTCAGGTCGAGAAGCACCTCGGCCGGAAGCTCTGAGTTCGAAACTGCGCGGCGGCCGAGCCAAGTGGGAGACCGGCGGATCGCCGGCCTCCCTTGGGGCCTAGAAGCGATAGCTGGCGGTGACACGCACGCTGTGGACTTCGAAGTCTTCCTCGCCGCGGCGGAAGTCGGCGCCGTTGCCGTTCGCGATCAGGAAAGGATTGGTGGCGGCCGCCGGGCCGGCGGCCCGGACCACGAAGCCGTCGTCCTCGAGGTTGGTGTAGAGGTATTCGACGCCAAGGGTGACCTCCGGCGTGATCTTGCGCTCGAAGCCGCCGCCCCACTGATAGCCCGAAGCCTTGTCGTCGTCTGTCAGACGGAAGGTGTTGGCGGTGTTGGTGGTGTTGAAGCTGTGCTTGACCTCACCCTGCGCGACGCCGCCGGTGGCGTAGATCAGATTGTCGCCGAAGGCGTAGCCGCCGCGTGCGCGGATGGCGCCCAGGGTCTTCAGCTTGCGGGTCATGGTGTATTGGGCCGGCGTGGTGGAAAAGCCCGCGACGGAGTCCTCGACATTTGTGCGGCTACCCTCGATCAGGGCGCCCACGACGAAGGGGCCGAACTGCCAGTCATAGCCGAGCCGGCCGCCAAACTCGAAGCCGCCATCCTCTTCCGAACAGCCGCCCGCCGGGACGGAGCTCGCCGCCGCGCCGCCGCAGAAGCCCGGTGAGAAAGCGTTGGCGCCGGTCGAGGTGTTGACCGTGTTGTTGAAGTTTCCGTCGAGATTGTTGTCGAAGGTGATCGTCTCGCTGTCGTTCTTGGTCTGCCAGCCCCAGCCGGCGTGGGCTCCGACATAGGCGCCGGTCCAGTCGCTGTCCTGGGCATGGGCGGTCGCGGCGGTGCTCAGCACGGCCAGGGCGGCTGTGGCGAAGACGAGGTTTTTCATGACGTTGCGCTCAAGCTTTCGCTGCCAGAGGACCCGGCGGCTGTAGACGGCTCTACGCGCCGCGACGGAGACCGGATGCGAGCAGATGCGATAAA